>CANPGX010000035.1 GCA_947573745.1 uncultured Erysipelotrichaceae bacterium
ACAAATTAAACAACATGATGTTTTTGAAGTGACGACACATCGTTTCTATGTTGTAGCAAGAAAGAATGATTCCCATGGATTTAATATGGGTTAATCAAGAGACGTTCTATTTATTAGAACGTCTTATTCAGTTTTATCTTTATGATTTATCAAAAATCAGTATGATTGTTTTTTCAAAAGATGCACAATATGATTATGAAGGATTAGATCTTTATATTAAAGATAAGGATTTATCTGCTTGTTTAATGAAAGTAGATCAGCATGTTATAGGATTTGCTTTATTAAATCGTGGGAAATATGTTCCTCAAGGATATGACTATGCCATTCACGGTCTTTATGTATATCCACTTTATAGGAAAAAATATTATGCTTATCAAACAATCGTGAATATTTTACAAACCTATCCTGGACATTATTTTATTCCTGTTTTAGCGAGTAATAAAGATGCTTTATCTTTTTGGCATTCTTGTCTGGGAAGACAAAAAATAAACTATTCAAGCACTAAAAGAGAATTGGATGGAGAAGATTGTATTATTTTCGATTTTAATTATCTGTAAGCGCTAAAAAATTTTTCTGAAAAGTATAGAAAATTATCATGATTGTGTTATAATAGGGGTAACGAAATAAATAGGAGGAATTTAAATTATGGCAGAAAGATTAAGTTTCGTAGTATCAGATCCAGTTGGATTACATGCTAGACCAGCAACTATTTTAGTAAACCAAGCAAGCAAATTTAGCAGTGATATTAAATTACTTTACGCAGGAAAAGAAGTTAACTTAAAATCAATCATGGGCGTTATGTCTTTAGGTGTTCCTACTAAGGCAACAGTTGAAATTGTTGCTGAAGGTGATGATGAAAAAGAAGTTATTGCTTCAATTGCTAAAGTGATTAAAGATCAAAAAGTTGCTGAATAAGATAAAAGTCTTAATAAATAAAGGATGAGTCATCATCCTTTTTTTTCGTTTAAAATATCTTTTCTTTGATAACACTCCATATGTGGGTGAAAAAAATGAAAAGGAATATTTATGAGTATAGGGATTTGTTAAAAAAAGAGGGATTATGGATAGATGACCGTCTTAGAATACATGAGATATCAGGTATTTCTTATCGCTATCAAGAGGTCAAAAAAGATGATATTTTTGTTTGTAAAGGAAGAGCTTTTAAAGAACAATATTTATCTTATGCTTATGCTTTGCAGGCAAGTCTATATCTTAGTGAGAAGATTTACGAAATAGATATGGATTTTATCCTCGTGAGTGATGTCAATAAAGCTTTAGCATTGCTTTCCAAATGGTTTTATGCTGATGACAGGCCGTTAGACTTATATGGTATTACGGGTACTAAAGGAAAAACAACAACAGCACATTTGACACATGCTATTTTTGATCAAATAGGTGGCTGTGGATTGATTTCTTCTATATTGTGGAAGGCGGGCCATCATCAAGAGGAGGCGTTATTGACGACACCAGAGTCCAAAGATCTTCAACGTTTAATCTATGAAAGTAAAAAGCAGAAAGATGAATGTATGATTGTTGAAGTAAGTAGCCAAGCATTAAAATATCAACGGGTCTATGATTGCCCGTTTAAAGTCGTTATCTTTTTAAATATCGATATAGATCATATCAGTCCTAGAGAACATGAAAACTTTAATGATTACTTTATATCTAAATTAAGTTTTTTTAGACAGGCAGATTTAGCTATCATTAATAAGGATAGTTTGTTTTTTGATATTATTTATAAAGTAGCGTCATCTTTATGCCATGTGATTACTTTTTCTATGCATCAAGATGCTGATGTCATGGCAAAAGAAATTGTAATGAATGAACAATCTGTTTCATTTTTATTAGAAACGGCTTATTTTAAAGAACCGATGATCTTAAATATGTCAGGATTATTTAATGTTGAAAATGCTTTGGCAGCTATCGCTTTAGCCTTAAGTCAGCAAGTGCCTATGAAAATGATCAAGCAAGGGATAGCTTATTGTGTTGTAGAAGGAAGAATGGATTATTATGAAAGTGAAGATAAGCATAAAAAAATATTAGTCAGTTATGCTCATAATCCATTAAGTATAGAACGAAATTTTCAATGGATCAAAAGTCTATTCCCTAAGACAGATATTTTTTCTATCTTTGGTTGTCCTGGTCATAAAGCTTATTCAAGAAGAGAAATGATGGGGAAAATCGATTCAGTTTATTCTAAAAAAATTTATCTAGTCCCAGATGATCCGGAAGATGAAGATCTTCTGGAAATTAATAAAGAGATTATTCGTGGTATTACGGTACCTTATGAATGTTTTGCTTCAAGAAAGGCTGCGATAGAAAAAGCATTTCATGAACAAGAGGATGTTTTTTTATTGGTAGCTGGTAAAGGACATGAAGATTATCTCAAGCAACAGCATCATCGTTATGCCATAGAAAAAGATGGTCATATTGTGCAAAAATGTCTAGAAAATTATCGACAAAATCTTTTAAAAAGCAAGGAATAGCGTCTTCTATGTGTTAGCGTTTACATATTTAGTGTTTAAAAAATGCTGTGATAGTCGTATTTTTTTGATTTATGGAAAATTATGCCTTTAAAATCCATGATTTTTGCTAGTTATCCGTACTGTATTTTGCTATAATGGTCATAGAGGTGAAATAAAATGGATTATAAAACACAATATGAAAAATGGTTAAATTTTGAAAATTTAGATGAGAGTCTGAAAACTGGTTTAAAAGAAATGAACGAAGCTGATAAAGAAGATGCTTTTTATACGAATCTTGAATTTGGGACAGCCGGGATGCGTGGTGTATTAGGCGCTGGAACGAATCGTCTAAATATTTATACGATTAGAAAAGCTAATGTTGGTTTTGCAAAGTATATTTTAACTTTAGAGAATGGTCAAGAACGTGGTGTAGCCATTGGTTATGATAATCGTCATATGTCATATCGCTTTGCTTTGGAAAGTGCCAAGGTACTAGCAACGTTTGGTATTCATTCTTATGTTTTTGAGTCACTCAGACCAACACCTGAGTTATCGTTTGCTGTACGTTATTTAAAATGTGCAGGTGGTATTATGATCACGGCGAGTCATAATCCTAAAGAGTATAATGGTTATAAAGTTTATGATGATACAGGATGTCAGTTAATTCCAGAATGGGCAGATCAAGTTGTTCAATATGTTAATGAAGTAGAAGATGAACTTCAAATTACTGTATGTGATGATGATCAGGCTTATCCATTCATTCATTGGATTGGTGAAGAAGTTGATGAGGCTTATTATCAAGAGGTCATGAATATTGAGATTAATCCGGGAATGGATAAGTCGAATTTTAAAATTGTATTCTCTCCACAACATGGTACATCCAATATACCTGTTAGAACTTGTTTAACACGTTTAGGATATCAACTTGTCCCTGTATTAGCTCAATGTGCCCCAGATCCTGATTTTTCTAATACGGCTTCCCCTAATCCTGAAGTAGCAAGTTCATATGATTTAGCTATTAAAAAAGCCAAAGAAGTTGATGCAGATGTTGTCGTTATTTGTGATCCTGATGGTGATCGTTTGGGTGTTGTGGCAAAGCATGAGGGAGAATATGTGCTTATGTCAGGAAATCAGTCAGCAGCAGTTTATTTAGAATATATTTTAAGTCAATTAAAAGCACAAGGAAAATTACCAGACAATGCGGTTATGTATAATACGATCGTGACTTCTGATCTAGGAGAGTTGGTTGCAAGAAGTTATGGTGTAGATGTTGAAAAGACATTGACAGGATTTAAATTTATTGGTGATAAGATTCGCCAATATGAAAAGACCAATGAAAAACAATTCATTTTTGGTTATGAAGAGAGTTATGGCTGCGTAGTTAAGGATTTTGTTCGTGATAAAGATGCTGTTCAAGCTGTCTTAACGGCTGCAGAGGCTGGTAACTTCTATAAACAACAAGGGAAAGATCTCATAGATGTATTAAATGAGTTATATGCAAAACATGGTACATTTAAAGAGAGTCAGATTGCTTTAAGTAAATCTGGTGTAGAAGGTGCTGCTAGAATTCAAGAAATTATGGCCAATTTGAGAAAAGATGCCCCAACATCTATTGGCGGATACCGTGTGGTTTCTAGTGAAGATTATCAAACAAGTCTATGCATGAAAGAAGGACAAGAAAGTCCTATTCATCTTCCAAAATCTAATGTTTTAAAATATTATCTTGAAGATGGATCATGGATTGCAGCTCGTCCTAGTGGAACAGAACCTAAATGTAAGTTCTATTTCTCAATCAAAGGTAAAGATGCTTTAGAAGCTAGTGATAAAACTAAAATATTCCAAAAAGCAATGATGGAATTAATCGGAGAATAAAATGGGGTTATCCCATTTTATTTTCTAAATGAAAGGAGGAAAAACTGTGCTAGATAATTGGATCATTCAGTTGTTTCATGAAGGGAAATGTGCTAATGCCTATCAAGTGTTTGGAGCCCATACCTGCCAAGAAAATGGAAAGTCAGGTGTTCGCTTTACTGTTTATGCCCCTCATGCTAAAAAAGTTCAAGTGATTGGAGATTTCAATCAATGGTCGGGTGAAGGATATGATATGGAACGCTATCAAGAGGGTGGTATTTGGACACTCTTTATTGAAGGAATTGAAACATATGCGTTATATAAATATCGTATTTTAACACAGGATCATCGCTATATTGAAAAGTCAGATCCTTATGCTTTTTTTAGTGAACTCAGACCTAAAACCGCAAGTAAAGTTTTTGATATGGAAGGCTACACTTGGCATGATGGTTTATGGATGAAGCGCAGAACGCGTAATTTTGAACGTAAGATGAATATTTATGAGATGCATTTAGGTTCTTGGAAAATGAAAAAAGAAGGTACCAAGGATGTCGATGGTGAATATTATTCTTATGAAGAGATGATTGACCAGATTATTCCCTATGTTAAAGAGAATGGTTATACACATATTGAATTAATGCCTCTTTTAGAACATCCATTTGATGGATCATGGGGATATCAGGTTACTGGATTTTATAGTGCAACAAGCCGTTATGGCCATCCAAAACAATTGATGCATCTAGTCGATGCTTGCCATAAGGCTGGAATCGGTGTTATTATGGATTTTGTGCCTGCTCATTTTGTCAAGGATAGTCATGGATTATATGAATTTGATGGCGGTTATGTTTACGAATATCCAGATATTGCGCGTCGCTATACAGAGTGGGATAGCGTTTATTTTGATTTGGGTCGAGAAGAAGTTCGTAGTTTCATGATCTCCAGTGCGGCATTTTGGTTACATTATTATCATTTTGATGGTATTCGATTTGATGCTATTAGTAATTTAATTTATTGGAAGGGAAATAAAAATTTAGGGGTCAATGATGGTGCTATAGAATTTATGAAACGCTGTAATACGATCCTTCATGATTTATATCCAGAATGTATGCTTATTGCTGAAGACTCTTCTGATTATCCACAAGTTACAAAAGCAAGTAGTGTGGGTGGTTTGGGATTTGATTATAAGTGGGATCTAGGATGGATGAATGATACTTTAAAGTATATGAAATTAGATCCTATTTACCGTCAATATGAGCATCAATTAATGACCTTCTCAATGGCCTATTTTTATGGTGAAAACTTTATTTTACCATTTTCTCATGATGAGGTCGTTCATGGGAAGAAGACAATTATTGATAAAATTTGGGGGAATTATGATCAAAAATTGGCACAATTAAAAACATTATATATCTATATGTATGCTCATCCTGGTAAAAAACTGAACTTTATGGGAAATGAATTAGGAGAATATAAAGAATGGGATGAATCAAAATCTTTAGGTTGGAATCTTTTAGAATATCCTGTTCATGAATCTTTTTATCGTTTTAGAAAAGCGTTAAATACGATTTATCATAGTTATCCATGTCTTTATCAATATGATTATTATTATGATGGTTTTAAATGGACGATCGTAGATAATAAAGAACAAAGCGTTTTTGCAATAATTCGTCATGCACCTAAAGGCCACGATTTATTGTTTATCATGAACTTTACGGGAAATGTACATCATGGTTATGGTGTACCTGTTCTAGATGAAGGAACTTATACGGAAATATTGA
The DNA here is from genome assembly GCA_947573745.1 of uncultured Erysipelotrichaceae bacterium. Classification (GTDB taxonomy): domain Bacteria; phylum Bacillota_I; class Bacilli_A; order Erysipelotrichales; family Coprobacillaceae; genus CANPGX01. The sequence goes on from CANPGX010000035.1 coordinate 6,095, forward strand.
ATTCTGATAGAGATACATATACAGGAAGTCATTTTATTAATGAAAAACCTTTAGTGACTTCAAAGGGCGAATTAGTGATTTATGTTGATATTGCGCCATTTAGTGGTATGATATTTGATGTGAAAAAGAAAAGAAAAAGTAAGGGGATATGAAATGTTTAAAAATAAGGCAGATTTTAAAATGGAATTTTCCAGACGTATTCTTGAACGTTATGGAAGAACAGTAGAAGAAGCACATGTTACTGAACATTTTGTAACGTTAGAAATGATGGTGCGAGATTATGCTTCGGTGAATTGGGCCATTACTAAATATCAAGTGAAAGCAAAAGAATTAAAACAAATTCATTATTTTTCTATGGAATTTTTATTAGGTCGTTTGCTTGTCAACAACATGATGAATTTAGGTATCTATGAAGTAGCTAAGGAAGGATTGCAGGAATTAGGTATTAATATTCATCAATTAGAAGAACTGGAAAGTGATGCCGGTTTAGGAAATGGTGGTCTTGGCCGTTTAGCTGCATGTTTTATGGACTCATTAGCTTCATTGTCTTATCCAGCTTATGGAAATACGATTCGTTATGAATATGGCTTCTTTAAACAAAAAATTGAAAATGGTTATCAAATTGAAGTACCAGATCAATGGTTGAAAATTGGCAATGAATGGGAAATTAGAAAACCAAAACATGCAGTAGATGTTAAATTTTGGGGAAAAGAAATTTATAATGAATCTACAGGTAGATATGATCATGTAGATGGAGAATCTATTCGAGCAGTACCTTATGATATGCCCGTTGTTGGAAATGGAACCAATACAACCAATACGTTACGTTTATGGCATGCTGAACCAAGTGATGATATTCCAAGCAATAAGGATTTTAGACAATATGAGCAGGAAGTGCGTGATATTTGTCAAACTTTATATCCAGATGATTCTACCCCTGCAGGTAGGACACTTCGCTTGAAGCAACAATATTTCTTTGTTTCTGCAGGACTACAATCTATTATTAAGAATCATTTGCGTACGTATAGTACTTTAGATAACTTTGCAGATAAAAACTGCATTCAATTGAATGATACACATCCAGTTTTAGCCATTCCTGAATTGATGAGGTTATTGATGGATGAACATGATTATGAATGGGATGAAGCTTGGAATATTACAACGCATACTTTTGCCTATACGAATCATACCATTTTATCTGAAGCGTTAGAAAAATGGCCTATTACGTTAATGGAAGCTTTATTACCACGTGTATATCGTATTATTGAAGAAATTCATCGTCGTTTTATTGGATTTGTTAAGGAACAAAATGATGATCAAGATTTATTGAATCGCGTGATGATTTTGAGAGATGGGCAAGTTTACATGGCTAATTTGGCTATTGTTGGTAGCTTCTCTGTTAATGGGGTGGCAAGATTGCATACTGAAATCTTAAAACATCAAGAGATGAAGGATTTCCATTTATTATATCCTCATAAATTCAATAATAAAACCAATGGTATTACGCATAGACGTTGGTTGGCTTATGCAAATCCAGAACTAAGGACTTTGATTAAAGAATATATTGGAGAAGATTGGATCAAAGAACCATCTAAATTAGAAGAACTTTTACGCTATCAAGACGATACTGTCTTCTTAAGTAAGTTTTTAAATGTGAAACAGCAAAGAAAGGCTATTTTGGCTTCTTATATTCAAGAACATCATCATATAGAAGTTGACATTCATTCTATCTTTGATGTTCAAGTAAAAAGACTTCATGCTTATAAGCGACAATTATTAAATGTTTTGAATATTATTTATATGTATCAAGAGATGAAAAGAAATCCTTCATATCGTATTTATCCAAGAACATTCATTTTTGGCGCTAAAGCAGCACCATCTTATTATTTCGCAAAAATGGTTATTAAATTAATTAATAGTGTCAGTGATGTAGTTAATCAAGATCCTGAGACATCACCTTACCTAAAAGTCATTTTCTTGGAAAATTATGGCGTAACATTAGCAGAAAAGATCATGCCTGCGGCTGATGTGTCTGAACAAATTTCAACAGCTGGGAAAGAAGCCAGCGGTACAGGAAATATGAAATTTATGATGAATGGTGCTATGACATTAGGAACATTAGATGGGGCTAATGTTGAAATTTCAGAACGTGTTGGAGAAGAAAACTGTGTTATTTTTGGACTAAAAGATTATGAAGTAGCTGCTATTAAAGCGGAAGGTAGATATAATCCTTGGGATTATTACAATAATGATCCAAGAATTAAACAGGTCATTGATTCATTGGTAGATGGTACATGGTGTGCATCTAGAGAAGAGTTTAGAGTCATTTTTGAAAACTTAATGAATCAGAATGATGAATACTTCTTGTTGGCAGATTTTAAAGATTATGTGGAAGCACAACATAAGATTGAAACACTTTATCAAGATCGCTTAGGATGGGCTAAAAAATGTGTTATCAATATTGCCAAGTCAGGATATTTCTCTAGTGACCGTACCATTGAAGAGTATGTCCAAGATATTTGGCATATTCAACCAACGCAATAAAATGATGTTATAAAACTCTATGGATCGTAGTATTCATAGAGTTTTTAAAAAGTTGAATAAAAAGATTGACAAAACAAGATGAATGGGTTAATATATTTGGGTCGGCTCAATTAGAGTTGAAAAATGAGATCGTTGAAAACTGAACAGAAGAACACGTCAAAGAAAGAGAAGCAGGTCTGA
>CANPGX010000036.1 GCA_947573745.1 uncultured Erysipelotrichaceae bacterium
AGATGGTAGCTATGTTGAACCTGTTCAAGAAGAAACGATCATTGATGAGGATTTCCAACAAACATTTGAAAAAATCATGACTGAACCTGAAGTGGAAGAAGTTGTTGATACACCAGTTGAAGAAGTTGAAGTATTATCTGAAGTTGTTGAAGAAATCAAAGAACAAGAAGACGTTGTTGTAGATGAAGAAGAAAATACAGAAGATGTATCTATTGAGACAACAATGGAAGAAAATGAACAAGATGATGAAGATGAAGAAGACGATGAGGATTATGACGACGATGACGATGAATGGGACGATGATGAATACGATCGTTATGATGAAGAAATCGATTATGATGCTTATGATGAATATTATGATAACTAGAGGTGATTAAATGAAAAAGGTACCTTTAAGACGTTGTGTTGTGACAAAAGAACAACTTCCTAAAAAGGAATTGATTCGTATTGTCAAGAATAAAGATGGGGATGTTTTCATTGATCCGATAGGACGTATGAATGGTCGTGGTGCTTATTTGAAAATGAGTCAAGAAGCCATTGAATTGGCCAAAAAAACAGGTGCTTTATCACGTTCTTTAGAAGTAGAAATACCAGAATCTATTTATGAGGAATTATTAAGTTATGTTGTTAAATGATTTATCTATTTTAGGACTGGCTTGTCGAGCAAGAAAAATTTCTACCGGTGATAAAGCGATTGAATCTATTCAAAAGAAAAGAGCACAACTCGCTTTACTTGCCAGTGATGCAAGTGAAAATACGAAAAAAAGAATTTCAGATAAATGTCGTTATTATCAAATTGATTTAATAGAAGTTGATAGTATGGAAAGGTTATCTTCTGCAATCGGAAAGGAATTATGTGCCTACATGACTGTAGATGATATTGGGTTTGCAAAAAGTATAAAATCAAGAATAGGAAGGTGATTGTATGGCTAAGATGAAAAAAACAAAAAATAGTCCTAACCGATCAAGAAAAGGGAATCCTAAGAAAAAACAACTTGTTTCGAATATTCCTGGAAAGAAAGATAATGATATAAATGATGGTGTAATTGTCTATGAAGAGGGGATTACGGTTGAACAATTAGCCTCAAAGATGAATAAAACACCTGCTGAGATTATCAAAGTTTTATTTATGTTAGGAACGATGGTCACCATTAATGCTTCATTGGAAGATGAAAATGTTGAACTTATTTGCATGGAATTTGGTTATGAATGCAAAAAACATGTTGAAGTGAGTGAAGTGAATTTTGAAGAAATTGAAATTCATGATGACGAAGCTGATTTAGTAGAAAGACCAGCTGTTGTTACGATCATGGGACATGTTGATCATGGTAAAACGACACTGTTAGATGCTATTAGAAATACGCATGTTGTTGAAGGTGAATTTGGTGGTATTACTCAGCATATCGGTGCTTACCAAGTTGAAATCAACGGAAAAAAGATTACATTTTTAGATACTCCTGGACATGAAGCTTTTACAGCGATGAGAGCACGTGGAGCACAGGTCACAGATATTGTTATTATTGTGGTAGCTGCTGATGATGGTGTTATGCCACAAACAAAAGAGGCCATTGATCATGCTAAGGCCGCTAATGTGCCTATTGTTGTAGCCGTCAATAAGATTGATAAAGAAGGTGCTAATCCAGAAAAAATAAAATCTGAGTTAACAGATTTTGGCCTGGTGCCAGAAGAATGGGGCGGAGAAACTGTTTTTTGTGAGATCTCTGCTAGAAAAAATCAAGGTATTGATCAGTTATTAGAGGCATTATTGGTTGTGGCAGAATTGGCAGATTTAAAAGCGAATCCTAAACGTTATGCTTTAGGAAGTGTTGTAGAAGGCAAGTTAGATAAAGGACGTGGACCAGTAGCGACTTTATTAGTTCAAAACGGCACCCTTCGTTCTGGGGATCCTATTGTTGTAGGAACTGCTTATGGACGTGTCCGTCAAATGCTCAACGATAAAGGAAAAGAAATTAAAGTTGCTGGACCATCAACACCTGTTGAGATTACAGGACTTAATGAAGTGCCTATTGCTGGTGATAAGTTCATGGCTTTTGAGAATGAAAAAACAGCCCGTCATATTGGTGAACAACGTAATAAAGCTAAAGTTGAAAAAGAACGTCGTACAACGACGGCGATGAGTTTGGATGATTTATTCTCTTCTATTCAGCAAGGGGTCAGAGAATTGAATATTGTTGTTAAAGCAGATGTTCAAGGAACGGCGGAAGCGGTTAAAGCTTCATTAGAAAAAATGAGCGTTGAAAATATCCGTGTTAATGTCATTCGTTCAACTGTAGGTGGTATTAGTGAATCTGATGTTTTATTAGCTAGTGCATCACATGCTATTATTTATGGATTTAATGTACGTCCTGATGCTAATGTTCGTCGTAAAGCTGAAGAGGAAGGCGTAGAAATTCGTTTACACAATATTATCTATAAGATGGTTGAAGAGATTGAAGCTGCTATGAAAGGGATGCTTGCACCAAAGATGGAAGAAGTCATCACTGGACAAGCAGAAGTACGCCAAGTCATCAAAGTTTCTAAAGTGGGTAATATTGCTGGAAGTTATGTTACGGACGGTTCTATTAAACGTGATTGTGGTGTTCGTCTTATTCGTGATGGTATTGTGATTTATACTGGTAAATTAGCTTCATTACGTCGTTTCCAAAATGATGTTAAAGAAGTGGCTGCTGGTTATGAATGTGGTATGACCATTGAAAATTATAATGATATCAAAGAAGGAGATATCATTGAAGGATTTATTGAAGAGGCAGTTAAGACGGATTAGGAGGTGTAACTATGGCATTAAAGATAGAAAAGCTGAATGGGATTATTCAAAGAGAACTTTCTAGTATTATACAAAAAGAAGTTAAGGATCCTAAAGTAGGTTTCTGTACAGTGGTTGATGTAGATGTATCACGTGATTATTCAATCGCAAAAGTTTATGTCACTTTTCTAGGTCGTCCTCGTCAACAAGATGAGGGTCTTGAGGCTTTAAAACGCTCAAGTGGTTATATACGTTCTTTGTTGTCTAAACGTTTAACGATTCGTCGTTGCCCAGAATTGCGCTTTCTTTTAGATACGTCTTTATCACAAGGCAATAAGATCGAAACGATTTTAAAAGATATTCAACAAAAAGAAAAGTAGGAAATTTTTCCTGCTTTTCTTTATAAAAAAACCTAGATCTTAGATCCAGGTTACTTTGTTTTCAGTATGATTTCGAATACGTTCGATATTGGTTCGATGTCGATAAATAATCAACATAGCTAGTAGGATATTCATGAATGATGAGGCAGGCGGATAATGAAACGCTATCGCAACAAAAACATAAGCGATGGCACTTACCATAGAAGCTAATGAAACATATTTAGTGATTTTTAAAACAAGTAAGAAAAGTAATCCTACAATTATAAAAGCATATATACTTAGTGAGAAGATATATCCAAAGAGCACTGAAACAGCTTTACCGCCTTTAAAATTGAGAAAAATTGGAAAACAATGTCCAAGAGCACAAATAAAGGCATTGTAATAAACCAAATCAGGATTTAAATGATAATGCATGATACAGAAACCGGTTAAATGGACAACAACAAAGCACTTGGAAGCATCTAATAAAAAGCTGAAAAAACCAGCTTTAGCACCTAAAATACGTCCAGCGTTGCTTGCGCCGACATTTCCTGAGCCTTCCTTACGGATATCTTTGTGATAACACAATAGTCCTAAAAGTAATGCAAAAGGAATAGAACCATAGAGATAGGCAAATATAAATAAAAGTATTGACATCTCTTTTTCCCCCTTTACATATCAATATTATACATTACAACTTTAAAAAATCAAATGAATTTGATATAATGCGATAGACAAAAAAGAAGAATGAGAGGAGCATGGTGATGGTAAAAAAAGTCAATAACACTTATGATGAATCAAAAATTCAAATTCTTGAAGGCTTGGAAGCCGTCAGAAAACGTCCAGGTATGTATATTGGTTCCACAGATCAACGGGGACTACATCATTTAGTATGGGAAATTGTGGATAATGCGATTGATGAAGCTTTGTCTGGTTATGGACAACAAATTAATGTGACGATAGGTAAAGATAATAGTATCCAAGTCGAAGATTTTGGGCGAGGGATGCCTACAGGAATGCATGCTTCAGGGCGTCCAACGACTGAAGTTATCCTCACTGTTCTTCATGCTGGCGGTAAATTTAATGAAGATGGTGGGTATAAAACTTCAGGTGGTTTGCATGGTGTAGGAGCAAGTGTTGTCAATGCTTTATCCAAATGGTTAGAAGTTACAGTTTATCGTGATGGCAAAATTTATCATCAACGTTTTGAAGAAGGGGGAAGTGTTATCTCTCCTTTAGAAGTCATAGGAAAGACCAATCGTACAGGAACAATCATTCATTTTTTACCAGATGATACGATTTTTACGACGATAGAATATCATTATTCAACAATTCTTGAGCGATTGAAAGAAAGTGCTTTTTTATTAAAAGGCATTCATATTTATCTTAAGGACGAACGAACGCAAAAAGAAGCTTCTTTTGTCTTTGAAAAGGGTTTAGAAGCTTTTATTCAGGATTTAAATGAAGAAAAAACAGCATTAAGTCCTATTATTCGTGTCGATGGAGAGTATAAAAGCATTGAAGCTGAGTGTGCTTTCCAATTCATAGATGGTTATCAGGAAAATACGCTTTCATTTGTAAATATGGTGCGTACACATGATGGCGGAACACATGAAACGGGATTTAAAACGGCCTTAACACGTGTTTTTAACGACTATGCTAGAAAATATAATTTATTAAAAGATAAGGATAAAAATTTAGAAGGTAATGATGTCCGTGAGGGATTAACAGCAGTTGTTTCTGTGCGTGTTCCTGAATCTATTCTACAGTTTGAAGGACAAACGAAGGGGAAATTAGGAACTAGTGAAGCAAGAACAGCTTTAGATATGATCGTTGGTGAAAAACTAAATTATTTTCTTGAAGAAAACAAATCTGTAGCAGATGAGTTAATTAAGAAAATGATTCGTGCAAGTCAAGCAAGAGAAGCAGCACGAAAAGCAAGGGAAGCAGCACGAAAAGGAAAAGGTGCACGTCAAGAAAAAATACTCAGTGGGAAACTAGCGCCTGCACAATCAAAAGATCGTACTAAAAAGGAGCTTTATTTAGTCGAAGGTGATTCTGCAGGTGGAAGTGCAAAACAAGGACGAGACCGTAAATATCAGGCCATCTTGCCATTGAGAGGAAAAGTTATCAATACAGAGAAAGCCAGTTTAAGTGATATCTTGAAAAATGAAGAAATCAATACAATTATTAATACCGTAGGTGCTGGTATAGGGGATGACTTTGAAGCTTCGGAAAGTCATTATAATAAGATCATTATTATGACAGATGCCGATACCGATGGTGCACATATTCAGGTTTTATTGTTGACGTTTTTTTACCGTTATATGCGAGATCTTATCGTTGATGGAAAAGTGTATATTGCCTTTCCACCTTTATATAAAGTATCCAAAAATAATGGAAATAAACAGAAGCTAAGAAAAAAATAGGTAAGGGCTATAGCGTTCAACGTTATAAAGGTTTAGGGGAAATGAATGCTGACCAACTTTGGGAAACAACGATGAATCCTGAAACAAGGACGCTGATTCAAGTGACTATTGAAGATGCTGCTTTAGTAGAAAGACGTGTTTCCGTGTTAATGGGGGATAAAGTTGAACCTAGACGTGAATGGATTGAAGAAAATGTTCAATTTTCATTAGAAGATACGTTTACGATTGAATAAGGAGGAAATAAGCAATGAGTGATAAAAAAATCATGATGTCATTAGAAGATATTATGGGCGAACGTTTTGGACGTTACTCAAAATATATTATTCAAGACCGTGCTTTACCAGATGTTCGTGATGGTTTAAAACCTGTTCAAAGACGTATTTTATATGCCATGTATAAAGAAGGTAATCTTTATAGTAAAGCTTATCGCAAATCTGCTAAAACCGTTGGAAATGTGATTGGGAATTATCATCCTCATGGAGATACGAGTGTGTATGAAGCTTTAGTGAGAATGTCACAGGATTGGAAAATGCGGATGCCATTAATTGATATGCAAGGAAACAATGGTTCTATTGATAATGATCCTGCTGCCGCTATGCGTTATACAGAAGCACGATTATCAAAGATATCAGAAACCTTATTACAAGATATTGATAAAGAAACTGTATCCATGGCTTTAAATTTTGATGATACAGAGTATGAGCCTACTGTGTTACCAGCTAAGTTTCCTAATCTATTAGTCAATGGAGCAACTGGTATCTCTGCTGGTTATGCTACGGATATACCACCCCATAATTTACATGAAGTCATTGATGCGACGATTTATCGTATCAAACACCAACATTGTTCTTTAGAAGATGTTATGGTCTATATCAAGGGGCCAGATTTTCCTACTGGTGCTATTGTTGAAGGAAAACAAGGGGTTATTGATGCCTTTACAAAAGGAAGAGGAAAAGTTGTTGTTCGTTCTAAAGTAGATATCGTTGAATCAAAGACAAACCAAAGCATCGTTATCACGGAAATACCTTATGAAGTCAATAAGGCGGATTTAGTGCGTAAAATAGATGAAATTCGTTTTAATAAAGCGATTGATGGGTTGATTGAAGTACGTGATGAATCTGATCGTAACGGACTAAGAATTGTTGTTGATGTTAAAAAAGATATTTCTATAAAGAATACACTCAACTATCTTTATAAAAATACAGATCTACAAAAAAATTATAATTATAATATGGTCGCTATCAAAGATAAGCGTCCAACATTGTTAGGACTTTTGAGTATTTTAGATGCATATATTGCTCATCAAGAAGATGTTGTGACGAAACGCTCCATGTTTAATTTAAATAAAGCACAATCCAGATTACATATTGTTGAAGGATTGATGAAAGCAATTTCTATTTTAGATGATGTTGTTTATACCATTCGTCATAGCAAAGATAAAGCTGATGCTAAGAAGAATTTAATCTTGCAATATGATTTTACTGAAAAGCAAGCTGAAGCTATTGTGATGTTGCAACTTTATCGTTTAACAAATACAGATATTGTTGCTTTAGAAGAAGAAACACAAGATTTAATGCATCAAGTTGAAGAGCTTGAAGCTATTTTAGGAAGTTCTCAAAGATTGAGAAAAGTGATTATTGAAGAACTGGAAAATGTTAAAAAGCAATTTGCTTCACCACGTTTAACTAAAATTGAGGATGAAATTAAAGATATTGTGATTGATACAGAAGCGATGATTGCGAACGAAGATGTTTATGTTTCTATTACCCAAGATGGTTACATTAAACGTATTTCACAAAGAAGTTATAAGGCTAGGGGCAATTGGGCTTTTGGTAAGAAAGAAAATGACTATCTTTTATCTTTGATGGAAGCCAATACGCTCAATAAATTATTATTATTTACAAGTCAAGGAAATTATCTCTATATTCCAGTGCACAAGATAGAAGAATTTAGATGGAAAGATGCTGGTAAACATGTGAGCTATCTCGTTAAATTAAATAGTCAGGAAAAAATTGTCAAAGCCATATTAGTTGAAGATTTTACCCAAGATGTTTCTATTGCCTTGGTGTCTAAAGGCGGTCAAATTAAGCGTACATCATTAAAAGAGTTCGAAGTAACACGTTATAGTAAGGCCATGAAATGTATGACCTTAAAAAATGAAGACAGTTTATGTGATGTTTGTGTATTAGATGGTCATCAGGCAATTATTTTAGTGAGCAAGCTGGGTTATGCTACCCTTTATAGTGAAGAAGAAATTTCTTTGATTGGTATTAAGGCTGCTGGTGTTAAGGGGATGAATTTAAAGAATGATGAAATCATTTCTATGGTTCATTTTGATCCTGATAAAGCAACTTCAATCGTGTTGTTTAATGATCAAGGGGGATTAAAACGTCTCCATATCTCTGATATTCCATATTGTCAAAGAGCAACGAAAGGCACTTTATTATTTAAAAAATTAAAGACTAAAGAGGTTTATCTAACAAAAGCGATTTTAGCTGATCCTAAAGATGTTTACAATGTTTATTTACAAAATGGGCAACAATATGAAATTGCTGTTAAAGATTATCATTATCTTGATTTACAAGCAGGATTTAGTACTTATGGAAAAATTAATGTGGGAGATATTCAGTATATTGATGATGACCATATTTTAAAAATAGGAAAAAATATGAAACCTGTTGAATTAGAAGAAGTAGTGGAACCAACCATCCATATTTATAATGAGAGACCGCAAAATATACACTATGAAAAATTATCATTTGAAGATTTTTTAGAGGATTTTAATGATGAAGATATTGAAGAATAATTATCATACACATACTTTTAGATGTGGTCATGCCAGTGGTCAAGATGAAGAT
>CANPGX010000037.1 GCA_947573745.1 uncultured Erysipelotrichaceae bacterium
GTATATTAAAGAAAGAACGTTGTCAGCTTATAGAAAAATTACATCAAGAACAACAAAAAATTGATTGTTTAGATTATTTGTTGTGTCAAATCAAAAAGGAAAATCTTTGAATGGAGGGATTCTGTGCAATATTTAAGAACGATAGAGAAACAGACGTTTGATGAAGAAAGAGCTTTATATCATATCATGGATACACACGTCAAGGATTGTGTTTTTGCTGGTGAAGCCGATGGTGAATCTGTTTTAAAAGAAACAAGACATATTTTAGTCGATCATTGTCAATTTTCTTTAAGATATCCTTTATGGCATGCCCAAACGTTTGAATTGCGTCATTCATCTTTGGATACATTGACAAGAGCACCTATCTGGTATAGTCACCATGGTGTGATTGACGATTGTCATATTGAAGGTATCAAAATATTAAGAGAGTGTAGCGATATAGAAGTCAAGCATTGTCATATTGATTCTCCCGAGTTTGGTTGGCAGTGTCAGAATATCACCCTTCAAGAAAGTGAAATTCATAGTGAATATATGATGTTACATTCAGATCATGTTGATATTGATCATCTGACATTTAGCGGAAAATATTCTTTCCAGTATATGCATGATCTTCATATTTCAAATTCTGTTTTAGATACAAAAGATGCTTTTTGGCATAGTGAGGATATCACTGTGGAAGATAGCGTATTAAAGGGAGAATATCTAGCATGGTTTTCTAAGGGATTAACACTTATTCGTTGTAAGATCATTGGTACTCAACCATTTTGTTATTGTGAAGATTTAACTTTGATTGATTGTGAGATGGTTGATACAGATTTAGCTTTTGAGTATTCATCTGTCAATGCTACCATTCGTGGACATGTGGATTCGATTAAAAATCCTAAATCTGGAACGATTGAAGTCGATAGTGTGGGTGAATTGATTTATGAAGATGCCATTATGCCTGTTGAAGGAAAAGTGGTTATTCGATAAATAAAAAAGAAAAGGGGAATAAAAATATGGAAACAAAAAAATTAGGTTTTGGATTAATGAGATTACCATCTTTGGATCCTAATGATCCTGCAAAAATTGATATTGAGCTTGTCAAAAAGATGGTCGATACTTTTTTGGAAAGAGGATTTACGTATTTTGATACAGCTTGGATGTATTGTGGATTCAAGAGTGAAAATGCAGCTAAAGAAGCATTAGTATCACGTCATCCACGTCAAAGTTTTACTCTAGCTACGAAATTACATTCAGGTTTTATTCAAACGAAAGAAGATCGTGATCGTATTTTTAATGAACAATTAGAAAAGACAGGGGTCACTTATTTTGATTATTATTTACTTCATGATATCAATCATCATTCTAATGAAGTTTATGAGAAGTTAGATTGTTTTACATGGTTAAAAGAGAAAAAAGAAAGTGGACTTGTTAAGACGATGGGATTTTCATTCCATGATGATGCCGCCTTTTTAGATGAAATTCTGACTAAGCATCCAGAAATGGAATTTGTTCAACTGCAAATCAATTATTTAGATTGGAATAGTATAGGGGTTCAATCAAGAAAATGTTATGAAGTAGCTAAAAAGCACGGTAAAAAAGTCATTGTGATGGAACCGGTGAAAGGAGGTACTTTAGCTAAAGTACCAGAGAGTGTGGAACAATTATTTAAACATGCTCACCCTGAAATGTCTATTCCTTCTTGGGCTATTCGCTTTGTTGCTGGTTTAGATAATGTTATGATGGTCTTAAGTGGGATGAGTAACTTAGAACAAGTTTTAGATAATACGGATTATATGTCTGATTTTAAACCATTAAATAAAGAAGAACTTGCTCTGATCGATCAAGCAGTGGATATGATCAATGCTAATATTGCGATTCCTTGTACAGGATGTTCTTATTGTACTGATGGCTGTCCAATGAAGATTGCCATTCCTAAATATTTCTCGTTATATAATGCGGATAAACAAGAAATTAAAGAAAAAGGATGGACACCACAAGGTGAATATTATGCCAATCTTACAAAGAATTTTGGTAAAGCCAGTGATTGTATCGGGTGTGGTCAGTGTGAAGGCGTATGTCCTCAGCATTTACCTATTATTGAACACTTACAAGAAGTGGCTAGTCATTTTGAAAAGTAAAATATATCAGGATGCTTCTAAGGGAAGCATTCTTTTTTTAATGACTTAAAAACGACATACTTTTCACGTTTTATCTTCTATGATAGACATGGGTTTAAAGGAGAGGAAAACATGGAAATTTATATTGAAATCACATATTTGGTTCATGTTTTTATCACTTATCTTTCCTTGACAACATCCTTTATACTTCTAGATATTGAAATGAATAAAAAAAGACGATTTCTTTTTACTTTTTTGCTTTCTTTAACGATCATCAATCTTTATTTATCTTATGATGTATGGGTCTTGATGGTTTATTGGCTTTGGATATCCTGGTTGTTTTTAAAACAAAAGTGTGGCTGGTTTACTTTTTTATATGGTTTATCTTTTTTGATTTATAGTTCTTTTTTTCAATGGATTCATAGCGGTAGTTTTTGTAAACAAGGACTTTTTATTTATGCCTCATGGTCATCTTTATGGTGGCAGGGCTTTTTATGTTTCGTTGTCTTTCTTTTTTATACCGTCTATTTATCGCATTATTTAGATGTGAAAGAAGAAAGAAAACAAATACAAAAGGTGATGTTTTCGTATCATGGGCAAGTCTATACGGTTCAAGGTTTTTATGATACGGGCAATCGAGTAGAATATAAAGGTCGCCCAGTTATCTTTATACGCCAAGGTATTTTAGAAAATATAGAGCCAGTAGGTCATGTTGTGATGGAAACCATTGGAAATATCTTAAGTCAAGAAGTGATTTTGTTAGATTGGATTGATGTAGATCAATGTTGTATTCAAGAAGTCTATGGATGTATTGTTGAAAATTTAAATTATGATGTGCTATTAAGTGGCATGTTTTAAGGGGGCATTTTGATGTTTTCATGGTTAAAAAAACTTTTATTTAAAAAGATGAATGTTGTTTTTTATGTGGGAAGACATGATGTATTACCACCTCCTTTAAATGGCGAGGAGGAAGAACAAGCTTTAAAGCGATGGATGAATGGTGATCAAGAGGCTAGAAATCTTTTGATTGAACACAACTTGCGATTGGTTGTTTATGTTGCTAAAAAATATGATACGACGAATAATGGGGGAATTGAAGATTTAATTAGTATTGGGACGATTGGATTGGTTAAAGCGGTCAATACTTTTAATATAGATAAAAATATTAAACTGGCAACCTATGCTTCTCGTTGCATTGAAAATGAAATTTTAATGTTTTTAAGAAAAAACAATAAATTACGACAAGAGGTTTCTTTGGATGAACCCCTCAATGTAGATTATGATGGTAACGAACTATTACTTTCTGACATCGTGGGAACAGAAAGTGATATTATTTTTCAAGAGATAGAGGAAAATGAACAAAGAGAACAACTTTATCATGCTTTAGTCGATTTAAGTGATCGTGAAAGACAGATTTTAATGATGCGTTATGGTTTGATTGGACATGACGAATTAACACAGAAAGATGTTGCTGAAATCATGGGTATTTCGCAATCGTATATTTCACGTTTAGAAAAGAAAATTATTAAAAAATTAAGAAGCAAATTAAATGTCTAAGTTTGTCAAGATTTAGGAATAAGTTGTTGATGATAGGGTAACCTTCTTAGTGAAAGAAGGTTAATCATGTCAAAATATAAAGTAGATATTAGTGGCATTCAAACATCACAGATCAAGGTGTTAAAACCTAAAGAAATGCGTCTTCTCTTTGAAAAATACCAAAGAGATGGCGATGAGAAGGCCAAAGAAGACCTTGTTTTAGGGAATATGAAATTGGTTCTATCTTTGATTCAAAAATATCATCAGCGTACGGACAACATGGATGATTTATTTCAAGTGGGGATGATTGGACTGATGAAATCGATTGAGCATTTTGATTTAAATCAAAATGTTCAATTTTCAACCTATGCAGTGCCAATGATCATTGGTGAGATCAAACGTTATTTAAGAGATAATTCTTATATTCATATCTCACGTTCTTTAAGAGATATCGCTTATAAAGTGTTACAAGAAAAAGAAAATTATATAGCTATTCATCATCAAGAACCGAGTTTATCTTATTTATCGAAGAAAATGGATATTGCTGAGTCAGAGATCGTTGAGGCGATACAGTCCATGCAACCTGCCTGTTCTATCTTTGATGAAGTTAAATCTAACGAGGGTTCTAAACTTTGTTTGATTGATCAAATTCCCAATAAAAAGGATGATATGATGGAGGTCAATCATTATATGGATCTACATAAGGCTTTATCTTCATTGAATGATAAAGAAAAATATATTATCTTGCATCGTTATTATGAGGGAAAAACACAGGTAGAGTTGGCCGATGAACTATTGATTTCTCAGGCGCAGATATCGCGCATTGAAAAGCAGGCTTTAAAACAGTTGCATAAATATATGAAATAATGCATAGATTATATGGGGTGAAATCATGCATTTTTTATCATTACAAAGTAAAGATGTGATCAATATTTGTACAGGAAGACGGATTGGTTATGTTTGTGATGTGATTTTAGATGAACAATGTCTAAGGTTAGAAGCTTTAGTGGTTGAAGGAAATGCTTGGATGCGATTAATTTGTTTTTTTAAAGCACCACAGTCTTATATCATTCCTATGCCTTGTGTTAAAAGTATTGGAGAAGATGTCATTTTAGTAGATATTGAGGAATGATGAAAAGCCATTTTTTCTTCTTTTCATCTTTTTAAGTTTATGCTATAATCAGGATAGTATAAGGAGGATTTTCTCATGGGTTATGGACAAAAAGTAAAAAAATGGTTTTTTGATGAAGATGACAACGATGATGTCGTTTATCCAGATAGTGATGTGGATACAGAACCACAGACAGGGAGTATGTTTGAACAGCCACAGAGCACACGAACAAGTGAAGCTGTGAAAGCATTAAGTGCAAATAAGGATAGTCACCTTGTATTGTTTGAACCTCGTGCTTATGCAGAGGCACAAGAAATTGCTAATTATTTAAAACAAAAAAGAGTGGCTGTTGTGAATTTGCATCGTTTACAGAAAGAACAATCTAAACGTGTCATTGATTTCTTAAGTGGTGTCATTTTCGCTATTGATGGTGATATTCAGGAAATCGGACCAAAGATTTTCTTATGTACACCTAAAAATATTGGTGTTGCTGGATCGATTACGATGGAAGAGGGAGAAGAAGAGGAGTAAAGTATTAGCTTAGCTAATACTTTCTTTATATAGGATGGAAAATATTTTTGAGCATTTTAAAGGGGAAGAAACCTTTGTTAAGAAGATGTTAGAAGAAAAGAAACGTGTGCTGGATACGGGAATGGCCTATTTAAGCCCTTTTTTAGATCCTAGGAAACAAGCTATTTTAAGCAGTCTTATTGGAAAAGATCCGGATTTTATATTATCTTTTGATGGTTTGATTGAAGGTGCGGAAGCAAAGCGGGCATTGCTGAGCCCCTATTATCTTTTGCCAGAGCCAAGTCAATTTCAAATGGTCTTGGTGAAGGTCATTTATCCTAAAAAATATGTTTCTTTAAGTCATCGGGATATTTTAGGTGCTTTGATGCATGCTGGAATCAAACGAGATATCATAGGAGATATTTTTGTCGATGAGGATATTTACTTTGTTTGTGATGCAAAAATGTTTGATTATCTTAGCATGACCTTGACACAAGTGGGAAGGACAAAAATTTCATTAGTTTTGTCAGATCGTCAAATTAAAAAAGTTCAAGAATATCGTGTGGAAACATTTTTTATTCCTTCTTTTCGACTTGATGTGATCGTATCTTCCTTTTATCGACTTTCTCGTAAAAAAGCAGCAGACGCTATTCGTGCAGGATTTGTAAAAGTTAATCATAAAGTAGTTGTCGAAAGTCATTTTTTATGTAATAATAAGGATACGATCTCAGTAAGAGGTTTTGGTCGTGTCCAAATTGTGGATACTTTTAGAAAGACAAAACAGCATAATGAAGTCGTCGAGGGATATTTTTATAAGTAGGTGAGATGATGAATGAAGAGAAAAAAATAGAACGTACACTTTTTGGAGGCTATTCAAGGGATGATGTTGATCGCATCTTAAAGAAAAATAATGATATGATCACATCATTAAATCAACGTATTGAACAGTTGACTTCGGAAGTCGATCAACTTAAAGAAGAGAATGCTTTGTTGACTCATCGTATAGATATTACAGATAAAACGAATGAAGAGATTGCTAGACTCGCTTTAAAAGAAGCCAGTGAACTGATAGAAAAAGCAAGAAGAAACGCCAATGCGATCTTGCGGGAATCTTTAGAATATGTTCGTACATTGAATGGAGAAATGCATGAATTGAAAGATGAAGCGATTCAATTTAGAGCATCTGTGGAGAAGATGAGCCAAGATCTTTTAGAAACCATTGATCATTCAGAATTATTCACTTATGTTAAAGAACAAGAGGAATCACAACAATAACAAAGATAGAGACGATTATGAGGGAATACGCTTAGAGAGTTCGTGGTGGGTGTAAACGAATGGGATACCTGATAATGGATCACTCTGGAGTTGCTTTTTTGAATGGATTAGAAAAAGCCGTTTGTCGCGTTAAGACAATGAGGGCATATCGTATGATATGAATTAAGGTGGTACCGCGTGAATCACGTCCTTATGCAAGGACGTTTTTTTATGTTAAGAAAAAGGAGAGGGTAAAAATGGATTATAAGTCAACATTATTAATGCCAAAAACTGATTTTGAAATGCGAGGCAATCTTGCTAAGAAAGAGCCAGGCTATGTCCAAAGATGGCAAGAAGCCCATATGTATGAACAAGTGATCAAACAAAATGAGGGAAAACAATCTTTTGTTTTCCATGATGGACCTCCTTATGCAAATGGCAATATGCATACTGGGCATATGCTCAATAAGATCATCAAGGATGTGATCTGTCGTTATCGTAATATGTTAGGTTTTTATACACCTTATGTACCTGGATGGGATACGCATGGGTTACCTATTGAAAACGCTATTCAAAAATTAGGGGTTAACCGTAAGGCTTTAAGTACAGCTGATTTTAGAAAAAAATGTTATGAATATGCTTTGGAACAAGTAGCTAAGCAAAAAGAACAATGTATTCGTGTCGGTACTTTTGCGGATTATGATCATCCATATCTCACATTGAATGCTGAATTTGAAGCTAATCAGATTGATGTCTTTGCCAAAATGGCGATGGATGGTTTAATTTATCGTGGGTTAAAACCTGTTTATTGGTCACCATCAAGTGAGTCTGCTCTAGCTGAGGCAGAAGTAGAATATCATGATGTCAAGTCACCAACGATCTTCGTGAAATTTGCAGTTAAAGATGGTAAAGGTATCTTGGATACAGAGACAAGTTTTGTCATTTGGACAACGACACCTTGGACAATTCCAGCAAATCTAGCGATCTGTTTAAATAAGGATTATACATATGCCTTAGTGAAAAGTGAAAAGGGTAAACTGATTGTTTTAGAAGAACTTGTTGATGCTTTATGGGAGAAGTTCGATTTAAAAGAAAAAGAAATCTTACAACGTTTTAAAGGTTCAGAATTAGAATATATTACGTGTCAACATCCTCTTTATGATCGTGAATCTCTTATTATTTTAGGCGATCATGTTACCAAAGATGCCGGAACAGGCTGTGTTCATACAGCTCCAGGATTTGGTATGGATGACTTTATCGTAGGTCAGAAGTATGGATTAGATGTTTATTGTAATGTTGATGAGCACGGTTGTATGATGGAAGATTGTGGTGACTGGTTAGCGGGTCAATATGTTGATGATGCCAATAAAACAGTGACATTGAAATTGGATGAATTAGGGGTTTTATTAAAACTTGAATTTATTACCCATAGTTATCCTCACGATTGGCGTACCAAAAAACCTATCATCTTTAGGGCAACCGATCAGTGGTTCTGCTCTATCGATAAGATCAGAGAGAAATTACTTCATGAAATTGATCAGGTGCAATGGTTGAATGAATGGGGACATATTCGTATTTATAATATGATCAAGGATCGTGGCGATTGGTGTATTTCTAGACAAAGAAGTTGGGGTGTTCCAATTCCAATCATCTATTGTGAAGATGGTACACCGATTATGGAAGAAGCTGTCTTTGCTCATATTTCAAAGTTATTTAGACAATATGGTTCAAATATTTGGTTTGAAAAAGATGAAGCTTTCTTGCTTCCAGAAGGTTATCATAACGAACATTCACCTCATGGTATCTTTAGAAAAGAAAAAGATATCATGGATGTTTGGTTTGATTCTGGTTCTAGTCATACAGGATGCATGAAAGAAAGAGGCTATGGTT
>CANPGX010000038.1 GCA_947573745.1 uncultured Erysipelotrichaceae bacterium
GCTTGTGTTTGAATTTCAAAGATTTCTTTACAACGTTTTTCACGTAATAATTCATTTGCAGGAACAAAAGGATAAGGTGAATAATGACGTGTTAATGTGGTTGGGGTAAGAGGCATATCAAAATAGATCACGTCCATATCACAAGCATTTTTAAATGTATTTGTCTGAAGACGTTCTTGTTGGAGCTTAGCGACATCAATTTCACTATAAATGATTTCAGGCTCAAATCCTTTAGACTCGTTGAGTAGTGTTCCATTTTCATAGATAAGATGATGGCCACTAAAAACAACATCGCTGGTTGATTCGCCAGCCCCCGCATTAGCAAGAATATACGCTGCATTTAAACGAGCGGATTGACTAGATACTAATAGATGTCGATAATCTTTTTTGGTTGTTAGTTCATTGCTGGCAGAACAATTAACGAGAATAGTTGCGCCATTTAAGGCTAGTTTTGTGCTAGGCGGGTTAGGCACCCATAAATCTTCACAAATTTCAATTCCTATACACATATTTTCATCTTGAATATTTGTCAAGAGAAGATTTTTTCCAAATGGCACCCATTGACCATTAAATAAGATATTTTCATTCTCTTCAGGTGCCGTTTCAAAGAAACGCGCTTCATAGAATTCGTGGTAGTTAGGAAGGTATGTTTTAGGAACAAAAGCAAGGATCTCTCCACGATAAAGAACAGCTGCACAATTATATAATTTATGTCTTACTTCTAGAGGTAGTCCAAGAATAATGACCATGTCCATATCTTGGGTTTCTTTAAGTAATGCAATAAGTTGATTTTTGGCTGCTGATCTTAAAGTTTTTTGGAAGAAAAGATCCTGACAACTATAACCTGTTAAAACAAGTTCACTAAAAACAAGAACTTTTGTTTCTTGCTGATAAGCATGCTGAATGGCTTGAAGTATTTCATCATGATTTGCTTGGCAATTAGCTAGATGCATATCGATAGATGCAGCAGCGACTTTGATATAACCATCTTTCATTTTTAAACCCTCTTTCTTTTATAATTGGCTTTATTATAACATACTTTATAAGAATGTGTTAAAATAAAACGGGGAGTGGTGAAAATGGAATGTCGGCATTGTCATCAATCAGTAGATGATATAGATTATTATTGTCGTTGGTGTGGATATCCGTTACAAGGGATTGATTTTAAAAAGAAATTTTATGGTTTATGGGCTATGGTAGGGATAGCGTTATTATGGATTACATATATCGTTTTATTTTTTGTTTATCAAGCATTATTTATTCGTGCATGGATGGTACAATTAGTTTTTTTTATCGCAACACTTATTTTTTTAGGGCTGTCGATCGTAGGGATTGTTCATGCAACAAAATGTAAAAAATTTTTAAACCATCTTTATGGGCTAGCAACATCGATTGTGGCTTGTTCGCTAGCTGGAAGTTTAATTTTATGTGAAATGATATTGATCATTTTATCATGGATTTAAGGAGCGTATATGGAACAAAAATATATTCATGGGATATCCTTGGCTTATCAAGTGATAGGACAAGGAGAAAAAACCATTTTATGTCTTCATGGATATCGTCATCATCATGATATCTTTGAGAAAATGGTTGGAAGATTAGCTCTAACATATCGTTTTATATTGGTGGATGCACGTGGTTATGGACAATCAAAATTAGGAAAAGAAGCTATGTCTTTAGATTTAATAAAAGAAGATATCTTAGCCTTGATGGAAAGCTTAGGTATCAAGACATATTCTATTCTTGGTTGGAGTGAGGGGGCTAAAATTGCTTTAAAAATGGCAATGAATGAGCCCAATATAGAAAGCCTTATACTGATGAGCCCGAGTTTAAGTTTTAAGATGTATAAATCTTATTTTAAAATTCCTTTTTTAATCAGGTATTTGTGTTTGCTACCCTTGTGCTTGTATCATCCAGGGGCCCGGTTAGAACGTAAAAAGATGTCATTGTTGATGGAAAATACTCATATCACTTTAGAAGATCTTCAACATATTAGAATACCTGTAGCCCTATTTAATGGAGAATATGATATTGTACAACCATGTCATAGTATCCATATCGCATCATCTTTGCCATATTGTCATAGAGAAGAAATCAAAGATGCTGGTTATGATATGTTGATACCGCTGAATGAAACTCTTTTTAATAAAATAAAGTTATTTTTAGATTGTTTGTAAATAAAAACAATCTATTTTTGTTTTTTAAATATTTTTAAAAAATATTGATTTTCTATCTTATATCATGTATGATTAGAATAATATTAAAAAAGCCTCATAAGAAGGTTAGCTTCTTTTCGGGCTTTTTTTGTTTTAAAATTAAAAATAATATATTTTTTTTGAAAAAATAAAAAAATATATTGAAAATATGATAAATATAGTGTATAGTCTATATCAATTAAGGAAATGAAATGTTTTTTCCTTAATTTATAAAATAACATCGATTTTTTATAAAATATGAAAAAGGGAGGGGAAGATATGAAAAAGTTGATGAAAGTTTTATTGTCTTTGATATTACTGGTTGTTGCTTTTGGATGTCAAGCGTCGAAAGAGCCATCTACCGGTGAAAAAAAGACAGAAATTAACGTTGCATTAGGAGGAAAACCGAGTGATATGGATCCAGTGCTCTGTGGGGATGCCATTTCAAATTATGTCCAAGTGCAATTATATGAAGGACTCTATCGTTATCAAAAAGATGGTAGTGCAACTAAACGATTAGCTAAGGAAACGGTTGTCAGTGACGATGGTCTTACTTATACGATCACGATTGTAGATGATGCTTTATGGTCAGATGGACAGCCTGTAACGGCACATGATTTTGAATATGGTGTTAAACGTATTTTGCATATGGCGAATACTGCTGGTTCAGATGCAAGTTATATGCAATTAATCACAGATTATGTTGCGGGAGCTCAAGAGGCGCGTGATCAAGATTTATCTGTAGCGCAAATGAATGATGTTGGATATAAAGCATTAGATGATCATACGATTCAAATTACTTTGAAAAAAGTAACACCTTATTATGAACAATTACTAGCAAATGGCGTTTACTATCCTGCTAGAGCTGATTTTGCTTTAGAAACTGGCGATATGACTTGGGGAAATAGTGCAGATTGTCCATATAATGGTCCATTTAAAGTACAATCAGTGGATACAGATAGCCAGATTGTTCTTGTAAAAAATGATCAGTATCGTTTTGCTTCAGATGTGGAATTGACAAAAGTGACCTTTAAAGTTATGGAAGACATGGAAGCTCAATTTGCAGCTTTCCAAACTGGAGAAATTGATTTTGCGACAAGTGTTAATACTGAAACTGTTTTAACTTATGAAAATCAAGATGCAGTGTGGTCTATTGATCCATTTATTGTTAATTATTATGTGATGATTAATGCTAAAAACACGAGTGAGAGTGTCAATGGTGAAGCCTTAAAAGATGTTAGAGTACGTCAGGCATTATCTTATGCTGCTGATCGTCAAGCTATTTTAAAAGCAGCAGGTGCTGGTGACTATTATTATGAATTAAATGGTTTCTTACCAAAAGGTATTCCAGATCCAGCAGGTGGCGATTTCCGTGAAAATGCTGATAAAGAAGAAAAATATGCAACTTATGATTTAGAAAAAGCAAAACAATTATTAAAAGAAGCTGGTTATGATGAAAGTCATCCATTAAAATTAGAATACTATTATAATCAATCAACAATGCATAATACAGCTGCAGAAAGTATTCAAGCTTCTTGGAAATTAGCTGGTATTGATGTTCAATTAAGAACAAATGATGTTTCTACATTCTTCAGTGAAAGAGCATCTGGTAAGTTCGAATTAGCTAGACATGCTATGTCAGCTGACTACAATGATCCAAATGCTTACTTAGATATGTATTTAACAGTGACTCAGACAACACCTGCTGTCAGTGATGCTCATTATGATGAACTTTTAGCTCGTGCTAATTCTGAAATGGATCCAGTTAAACGTTCTGAATTATTACATGAAGCAGAACATTATCTAATTGCTGAACAAATGTATGTTATTCCTCTATTTGGATATAGTACACCATATTTATTAAATCCAAACTTTACAGCTCCTTCAAGCTCTCCAGATGGACATGTTTATTTATCTGGTGTAAGTTATAAAGGTTAATAAATAGAAAAAGGAACTCTAACGAGTTCCCTTTTTTTTGTTATAATCATAGATACATTTTAAACCTTTGAAGACCAAATCACGATCATAGATTTGAATGAGATCAGTTTCATTAGCAATGATACGTCCTAAACCACCTGTAGCAATGACTTTAAAGTCCGTTTTCATTTCTTTTTGGAATGTTTTAATCATATATTCGGTCTGTCCAATATAACCATAAACAATCCCTGCTTGCATACCATCAATGGTATTTTTAGCAAGAATATGATCTGGTTTTTTAATCGCTATCTCAGGTAATTGTGCTGCTTGACTTGATAAAGCTTGTGCTGTGATTTCAATACCAGCAGCGATGACCCCTCCTAAAAACTCCCCTTTTTCATTAATATAATCAAAAGTGGTTGCAGTTCCAAAGTCGATCACAAGTGCAGGACCACCATAGATATAGTAGACACCAGCAGCATCAACAATACGATCAACGCCTAGAGATTTAGGATTGTCAGTCCTAATGGCAATACCTGTTTTCATACCAGGGCCTACAATTAAGGGCTCTTTTTTTAAATATTTTCTAATAGCATTCGTAAAAGAATACATGATTTTTGGTACGACACTTGAAATGATCACATCTTCAATTTGTTCTATTTGAATGTGTGCATGATTTAAAAATTCAATAATTTTCATTCCAAATTCATCAGATGTTCTAGACATTTTTGTTGTTAAACGATAGTTTGCAACAAGGGTATCTTCTTGATAAAAACCTAGTGTGATATTTGTATTTCCAACATCAATGACAGCTAACATTTTTCTCCTCCATTAAAGCAATAATTTCATATAAAATGGAACGTGATAGTTCTTTTTTAGAAAGCATAGGTAGTTTTTGATAACTATCTTTTTTAATGATGGTGACGACATTTGTGTCCTTTAGAAAACCGGCCCCTTCTTCAAATAAATTATTTGCAATCAGTAAATCACAATGCTTATCTTTTAATTTTTGAGTAGCATGTTCCAATAAGTTTTCAGTTTCCATAGCAAATCCACATAAGATTTGGTGATCCTTTTTATGTTCACCTAAATAAGCTAAAATATCTGGATTTTGGGTGCATTCGATGGATAAAGTTTCACCTTTTTTCTTAATTTTTTCGGTTGTATAAATCGTCGGACGATAATCCCCTACAGCGGCAGCTTTAATGATAATATCTTGTTGTGGTGCTTGTTTTTTAATGGCTTCAAACATATCTAATGCAGATGTCACATCAATGATATGAACACCATAAGGTGCTTCTAATGAAACTGGGCCAGAAACTAAAGTCACATCTGCTCCCATAGCTTTAGCTTGTTGTGCTAAATGATAACCCATTTTTCCACTGGAATGATTAGAGATGAAGCGTACAGGGTCAATACTCTCTATCGTAGGGCCAGCACTGATCAGAACTTTTTTTCCTAATAGTGGCTTATCTGATAGAGCTATTTCTATGGCTTGTAATAAGTCAGGCAGTGGGGCTAGTTTACCATTACCTTGGTCGCCACAAGCCAGTCTTCCTGTGGTAGGTTCAATGATTTGTATTTTTAATTCTTTTAATAAAGTAATATTTCTTTGTGTCACAGGGTTTTCATACATGTGAACATTCATGGCTGGAGCAACAAGAATAGGACAAGTGCAAGCCAAAAGAGTAGATGTTAACATATCATCGGCTAATCCATGAGCCATTTTAGCAATGACATTGGCGGAAGCGGGTGCTACTAAGACAACATCTGCCTGTTTAGCAAGAGAAATATGTTTCACATCAAAAGTTTCTTCGCGTTCAAAGGTATCTACGTAAACCTTATGTTTTGTGAGTGTTTCAAAAGTCATAGGTGCAATGAACTGTGTTGCATTTTTTGTCATGATCACATCAACATGATAATCTAACTTAACGAGATCACTAACAAGTTGTGCTATTTTAAAAGCTGCAATACTACCCGTGATACCAATAAGAATATGTTTTTTCATGGTAATCTCCTTTAATAAAAAAGTATCTAAAAGATGCATTTTAGATACTTTTAATCACTATCATCATGTAAAGTATATGTCTAAAATGATCACATCTTTATCATGATTATTATAGCATGTTATCTTAAAAGTACAAAGTAGTAAAATAAATATGCTATAATAGTTTTAGGAGGTTATTATATGAAAAAAGTAGCTATATTATTTCATGAAGGATTTGAAGAGATAGAAGCATTGAGCCCTTGTGATGTTTTAAGATTCAATGTGATCTTGTAGGTATGGAACATTCAGAGGTTGAAAGTAGTCATGGTGTTACGATTAAGATGGATAAATGTTTTGATGATAACATGGATCAGTATGATATGATCATTTTACCAGGAGGACTTCCAGGTGCTACATTTTTAAGAGATGATGCAAGGGTGATTGAACTCATTCAACGTTATCATACACAAGGAAAATGGATTGCGGCAATTTGTGCGGCGCCGATTGTTTTTGCCAAAGCAGGCGTTACCCAAGGGAAACATGTAACAAGTTATCCTACTTTTAGAGATCATTTTACGCAAGTCATCTACCATGATCAAGAAGGTGTTATTGTTGATGGACATATGATAACAGCATGTGGTGCTGGGGTTGCTTTAGAATTTAGTTATGAAATTTTAGAGGCATTAGGGATAGATAGTCAAACTTATCGTCAATCAATGCAATATCAAATGTAGCAAATGTGTTGCGAAGTATCTGTAGCTTAATGTATAATATGTTTGTAAATTTATATTGAAGGAGGAAATTTTGAATGGCAAAATGGGTATGTAGTGTTTGCGGGTATGTACATGAAGGGGATAGTGCTCCTGAAGTATGTCCAGTATGTAAAGTACCTGCAGATAAATTTGTAAAACAAGAAGAAGGAGAAATGACTTGGGCTGCTGAACATGTTGTTGGAGTTGCTAAAGGTGTTAGTGAAGATATCATTAAAGATCTAAGAGCTAACTTTGAAGGTGAATGTTCAGAAGTAGGTATGTACTTAGCTATGGCACGTGTTGCTCATAGAGAAGGTTATCCAGAAATTGGATTATATTATGAAAAAGCAGCTTGGGAAGAAGCAGAACATGCAGCTAAATTCGCTGAATTATTAGGTGAAGTTGTTACAGATTCAACTAAAAAGAATTTACAATTACGTGTAGATGCAGAAAATGGTGCTACAGCTGGTAAAGTAGATTTAGCTAAACGTGCAAAAGAAGCTAATTTAGATGCTATTCATGATACAGTTCATGAAATGGCTAGAGATGAAGCTAGACACGGTAGAGCATTCAAAGGTCTATTAAATAGATATTTTGGAAAATAAAGCTTAATTTATGTCAAAAGGCTTTCTATTAAAAGAAGGCCTTTTTCTTTATATTATTTTATGGTTTTGGGTTGACAAAGTTTATAGTCCTCTATAAAATAATGCTGAATTAAAAGAGGATAACAGCATGATATTAAAAAAAGATACAAAGCGATGTCTTAGTGTTATATTCGCTTCATTGATTGTCGCTTTAAACATGAATATTTTTGTAGAACAAGGTGGACTGGTCCCTGGGGGTTTTACAGGACTCTCTAAATTAGTTCAGCGTATATTTTTAACTTATGGACATTTAAATATTTCATTTACTGTCATTAATGTGACGTTGAATGCCATTCCTGCTATCATAGGGTTTAAGATGGTAGGGAAAAAATTTACTTTGTTTTCTTGCTTAATGATTTTTTTAACAGGTATTTTTGTGGATATCATCCCTAATATGACTTTAACCCATGATAGCTTACTGATTGCCGTTTTTGGTGGCGTGGTGAATGGTTTTGGATTGAGTATTGCACTAAATCAAGATACTAGTAGTGGGGGAACTGATTTTATTGCCATGGCATTAAGCAAAAAGTTAAATATGGCAACATGGAATTTTATGCTCTGTTTCAATGCCGTTGTTATTTTAATATCTGGATATCTCTTTGGTTATGAAGCAGCCTTGTATTCTATTATTTATCAATTTTGTTCAACGCAGATGGTCAATAGGCTACATAAGCGTTATCATCGCAAGATTTTATTTATTGTGACTGAGCATCCTGATGAGATTAGTCATTCTATCCATTTGTCAACACATCATGGTGTTACACGATTGGGATCAAAAGGAACTTATTTAGGTAAGGATAATACTTTATTATACAGTGTTGTTAATAT
>CANPGX010000039.1 GCA_947573745.1 uncultured Erysipelotrichaceae bacterium
TTGGATAACTTATATCATTTTGATGAATTACTTGAAGATTTAAGATCATCTGATATTTTTAAATCCAATTTTAATAAATATATGCAAAATTATTATCCAACAAAAAAGATAACATTAGAGAATATTTTTGAAACATTTAGTAAAATAAATAGGTTAGTTCAAAATATGAAATTTTGAGATCATAAAACGTGTATATGAAAATAAAGTTTATCTAATCCACAGAACAAATTTTATTCGTTAATGCGTCTAGAGACTTTTCCAAACAGGAAGAGTCTTTTTATGTATACTGTGTATATTTAGAAGAAGGAAAACATATCTTTAAACAGGTGAAAACAATGAAAAAGATATGTTTTTTTATGTTAAGTATATGTTTGTTGATGACACAATGGATTCATGTTCAGGCCATGGATTTTGCCGGAACAAGTTATATTGTGATGGAAGCAAGCAGTCGACAAGTTTTAGAAGAAAAAAATATGCATGTGAGTCGTAGTGTAGCCTCTATTTCAAAAATAATGACCTGTATTATTGCTTTAGAAAATATGGCGTTAGATACAAACATTGAAATCGGTGAAGAAATTAAAAAGGCTTATGGTAGTGGCATCTATATACATATGGGTGACACGATAACATTACAGGATTTACTTTATGGTCTTATGTTAAGAAGCGGTAATGATGCGGCTTTATGTATTGCTTATCATGTGGGTGGCAATTCTATTGAACATTTTGTTGAGATGATGAATCAAAAAGCAGAAGAAATTGGTATGAAGGATACTGTTTTTCATAATCCTAGTGGTTTAGATGAAGAAGATGCTGGCAATCAATCTTCTGCTTATGATATGGCTTTATTAATGGCTTATTGTAGTGAAAATCCAATGTTCAATCAAATTGTCTCGACAAAAAGTTATAAGCGATTAGATGGACAAGGTACATGGAAAAATAAAAATAAATTATTGTCATTATATGAATATTGTGTCGGTGGTAAAACAGGATTTACTAAAAAAGCGAAGCGAACTTTAGTCACTCGTGCTAAGAAAGGGGACGTCTCTTTAATTATTGTCACATTAAATTGTGGGAATGATTTTGAGTTTCATCAAAGTAAGTATGAAGAGTACTTTTCATTGTATGAAAAAGTATTAGTTCTAGCCAAAGGCATTCATACTATTGCAGATCAAGTCGTAGAAGTTCCAGAAGATATCTATATTCATACTTTTCAAAATAAAGATTATGATATCCGTATTCAAGAGCACGATCATGGTTTAGATATTATTTATGAACATGATCATGGCACCAATGTGGTTGTTTCATTAAAAGGACACCAGTCAAAGTATGCATTTTTTTATCGCATGTGGTATATCTTAAGGAGATTATTCTATGTCTAGTTTATGGAAATGGGGCATGATCATCATGTTAAGCTTTGGTTTATTGACTCAGCATCAGGACGCTATGATGACTTCTTTTATGGAAGTGGGTAATCAAACTTTTGATCTGGTCAAAAATATTGTCTTAACGTCATGTTTATGGTCTGGCTTTTTAAATATTGCCAAAGAATCAGGACTTTTGCATCGTATTAGTCGTTATCTTAATCCATTATGGTCCTTTATTTATCGTAATCCTATGCGTGAAAAAACCAAAGATTTAATTAGTCATAATTTTATGGCTAATCTTTTAGGTATGGGTTCACTAGCAACTTTAAGCGGTCTAGAAGCCATGACATCTATGAAAGAAGAACAGAAATCTGATAAAGCATCACGGAACATGTTGACTTTAGTATTAATGAATACAACAGGGTTATCATTGATTCCCACAACCATTTTGGCTTTACGTCAATCTTATCATAGTCAACAGGTCAGTGAATTTGTGATTTATATGATTGGTATAGGTGTGGTTGTCATGACTTTAGGATTGTTGATACAGAGGTTGATCGATCGTGGCTAATAAGTTGATGATGATTTATGTTTTACTTATTTTAATCTTTGGTTTGATTAAAAAAGTAGACTTAATACAAGCCTTCATGATTGGGGTCAAGGATGGATTTAAACTTGTCATGTCTATTTTTCCTACCATGCTTGCTTTTATGTTGTTTATGAAGGTATTTGAAAGCAGTTCTTTACAGGCTTGCATGCTACAATATATGTCTCCTTTACTATCCTGGCTTCATGTTCCGGAGTGTTTGACCATGATGTTTTTGCTTCGCCCACTTTCAGGAAGTGCTTCCCTATCCTATTTAAATGAATTGTATTTAAAGTATGGTGTGGATCATCTTTACAGTATGATGGCAACATTGATTCAATGTGGAACAGATACAACGATGTATGTCGTTAGTCTTTATTTTAATCATGTGCATATCACAAAGACGAGATATGCGCTTCCCTTAGGCCTTTTTTTAGATGGTGTCGCGATGTTTTTAGCTTTAATCATTGCACAATATGTTTTTTAACCTTATAATGTATACGAGGTGAATTATGGAAAGATTACAAAAAGCCATTGCAACAAGCGGTTATACGTCTCGCAGAAAAGCAGAAGAATTGATTGTTCAAGGTAAGGTTAAAGTGAATGGAGAAGTTGTCAATGAGCTTGGATATAAGGTTAAAAAAGGAGATATTATTTCTATTGATGGAAAAGTCTTAGAAAATGAAAATAAAGTGTACTACCTTTTATATAAACCTAAAGGATATATTTCAAGCGTCAAAGATGAGATGGGAAGACGTTGTGTCGTTGATTTATTAAAAGAAGTGAAGGAACGCGTTTATCCTGTAGGACGCTTAGACTATGATACAACTGGTGTTCTATTTTTAAGTAATGATGGTGAATTTACTAATTTAATCACACATCCTTCAAGTCATCTAGAGAAAGTCTATGAGGTGACATTGGATGGTTTAATTAATGGTGAAGAACTTCATCAATTGGAAAAAGGAGTCTATCTTGAAGGGGCTAAGACATTGCCTTGTAAGATTCGTGTAACAGGGAAAGATATGGAGCATAAAACAACTATTTTACGCATCAAATTGATTGAAGGAAAAAATCGTCAGGTGAAGAAGATGTTTGAATCCATTGGTTTCAGGGTAAAACGTCTTCACCGTTTAACAGTTGGGGGAATTGGACTTAAAGGGTTAAAACCTGGAGAGTATCGTATACTTAAACCACAAGAGGTTAAAGATTTAAGAAAACTAGCATTAGAAAAGAAACGTGTAGGAAGAAAAAACAGTTAATGAAATGAACCTCATATAATTCATAAAACTAAAAAACGAGTTGTATAAGAAAAGAAATCATTTATTTTGATTTCTTTTTGATTTAATATGTTTTTTTTGTGCAATTTATAGAGAAAATAATTGAATTTATTAACTTAGATAGCATTGAAAACTGACTTTCATTTTGCTTTTGTTCCACAAAATATTATAATGTGGGTACAAGAGTAAAGTGAATGAAAATAAATTATTACATAATTTAACTTTTGTGAATAGTCAATCTAAAAATGTATTTAATTTAAAACACCCAGTGAAGGCATGTTTAAACTACCACTTACATTAGGTTTGTACTTAGTTTGATAAAATATCAATAAAAAAAGGCTGAATATCAGCCTTACATAGCGATTATTCTACTTCGATTGCACTTACAGGGCAAGTTTCAGCAGCTTCTTTAGCGCTATCTACTAAATCTTCAGGGATTTCTTCTCCTAAGATGTTTTCTGCAACACCATCTGCATTTAAATCAAATACTTCAGGGCATACACCTGTACAAGCACCACAACCGATGCAAGCTTCAGTTACTCTTGCTTTTGCCATTTTAAAATTCCTCCTTTAATATGTATACACTTATTATAAACAATTTTGTGGTAGATGAAAAGATTTTTTTATCAATTGAGGAAAGAGATAGACTATGTTATAATACAAAAAGGGTGGTGGAACATATGGATAAAATGTCACGTATACAAAAATATAAAGAATTACGCGAACAAATTAATGATGAAGTAGCTATTGATCGTAGTAAAGAGACACAAACAGACATCGAAGTAGAAGATGATGAATTTTTAAAGGATATTCATCCTAGAGAACATCAAGAAATCGTTGTAGATACCATGAATGATGAGACTTTAGAAGGTGTCACTTTTGATCATCTTTTAGGCAAAGAAGAAGAACAAGCCGTTGATCAGGCGTTGTCTCGTGCTAAGGCTTATGGAGGCAGAGAATTTGATACGCGCATGGATATTTATAACCGTATTCGTAAAGGGGCAAAAGCACAACCTAAAGTTGAACCTAAAATGCCTGTAGAACCACAGCCTGAGGAAAAACAAGAACCTGAGAAAAAGTTAACATTATTAGAGAAACTTGCTGTTTTATCACCAGAGGTTGATGTTGAAGAAGAAGTGAAAGAAATTCTTGAACATCCAGAAAATCAACCAACCAAAGTAGAAGATATTACAGAAGAAACAGATATTATTTCACTTGAGGAATTGCAAAGAGCACAACAAGAAATGCAACCAGAAGAAGTGATGGAAGATGTGGAAGAAGACATCGTTGAAGAAGATGATGATGAAGTACCTTCAAAATGGACGAAAGCACTCAATGGTGTCATTATTGTGCTTGTTGTGATTATTGTTTGTTTGTTTGGATATTTAGTCAAGATGATGTTGTTTTAACTAAGGGATGACCTTAGTTTTTTTGAAAGGAGAATACGAATGTCAAAAATATCAATTGCCATAGATGGGCCTAGTGCAGCTGGTAAAAGTACGATTGCAAAACGTGTTGCATCGGCTTTGAATTATGTTTATATTGACACAGGAGCGATGTATCGTTGTGTCGCTTATCATGTAGATAAGCATCATGTTGATTTTGATGATGAAGAAAAAGTCGTTGCTTTATTAGAGAGTTGTCATATTGAATTGAAACAAGATGGTGGTGTTTTCTTAAACGGCGAAGATGTTCGTCATGAAATACGTCATGATCGTATATCTAAAGGGGCTTCTCGTGTATCCCGTTATGAAAAAGTACGTGAATTTTTGGTGGCTAAGCAACGCCTTATGGCTAAAGATGGCGGTGTTATTTTAGATGGTCGTGATATTGGTAGTGTGGTTTTACCTGATGCTCAACTAAAGATTTATCAGGTAGCTAGTGTCGAAACAAGAGCACAAAGACGTTATCAAGAAAATTTAGCTCGTGGTTTGGCTTGTGATTATGAACAAATCAAACAGGATATCATTCAAAGAGATGAACAAGATATGCATCGTGAGCATTCACCTCTTAAAAAGGCGGATGATGCGATTCTTTTAGATACTTCT
The DNA here is from genome assembly GCA_947573745.1 of uncultured Erysipelotrichaceae bacterium. GTDB lineage: Bacteria > Bacillota_I > Bacilli_A > Erysipelotrichales > Coprobacillaceae > CANPGX01. The sequence continues at coordinate 5,276 of CANPGX010000039.1, forward strand.
TTCTTGACAATTGAAGAAGTCACTGATAAAGTGTTAGCACTAGCAAAAACAAAAGAACAAGAAAAGTAGGTGATCACATGATACAAGGTGTTGTAGCAATCGTCGGACGTCCGAATGTAGGAAAATCAACCATTTTTAATCGTATCGTAGGAGAACGTGTTTCTATTGTAGAAGATACACCTGGTGTAACACGAGATCGTATTTATGCTGTAGCCTCATGGCTGACAAGAGAATTTCGTATCATTGATACAGGGGGTATTGAGATCAAGGATGCTTCTTTTTCACAGCAGATCAGAGCTCAGGCAGAAATTGCTATTGAAGAAGCTGATGTGATCGTTTTTGTTGTGAATGGCCGTGAAGGGGTTGTAGAAGAAGATAAATATGTTGCCCGTATGTTGTGGAGAAGTCATAAACCTGTGATTTTAGCCGTCAATAAAATTGATGATATTGATTTAAAAGATCATATCTATGATTTTTATGAACTAGGTATCGGAGATCCGATGGCTATTTCAGGAAGTCATGGTATTGGGATGGGAGATTTATTAGATGAAATTGTCCATCTTTTACCAACTGTCGAAGAAAATATCCATCAAGAAGAAATTCGTTTTTCATTAATTGGAAGACCTAATGTAGGTAAGTCAAGTTTAACGAATGCTTTATTGAAAGAAGAACGGGTCATTGTTTCAGAAGTAGCTGGAACAACTAGAGATGCGATTGATTCTTATTTTGAAAGAGATGGTAAAAAGTATGCTGTAGTGGATACTGCAGGGATGCGTAAACGGGGTAAGATTTATGAGAATGTTGAAAAATACTCTGTATTACGTGCCTTACGTGCCATTGAAAAAAGTGATGTAGTGGTTGTTTTAGTCGATGGTCATGAGGAAATTATTGAGCAAGATAAACATGTTGCTGGTTATGCTCATGAATCTGGTAAAGGTGTCGTGCTTGTGGTTAATAAATGGGATTTGGTAACTAAAGATGAAAAAACGATGGCAAAAGTAGAAAAGAAGCTTCGTGAAACGTTTAAATATTTAGATTATGCAAGAATTGTTTTCTTATCTGCACTGAAAGGCCAACGTGTAGAACAACTGTTACCCTTAGTGAATGAAGCTTATGAAAATAACCAAAGACGTATTTCAACAAGTTTATTGAATGATGTTTTAATGGATGCACAACTCATGAATCCAACAACGACCTTTAATGGGGGAAGATTGAAGATTTATTATGCAAACCAAGTGAGTGTAGCACCACCAACCTTTGTTTTATTTGTGAATGATCCGTCTTACCTTCATTTTAGTTATAAGCGTTATTTAGAAAATCAAGTGCGTGAACGCTTTAATTTTGAAGGAACACCGATTCATTTCATTTTAAGAAAAAGAGATTAGTTTGAGAAAGGATAGCTTATGAGTCGAATTGCTATTTTAGGAACTGGAAGCTGGGCTAGTGGTTTAGCCCAGGTTCTTTGCGATAATCATCATCAAGTACTCTGTTATGGTATTGATGAAAAAGAAATTAATGATTTAAATGAGCATCATCAAAATACAAAGTATTTTCCTGGAGTTGCACTTCATCCAGAAATTCGTGCAACGTCTTCCTTAGAAGCTTGTTTAGAGGATGCTGATTATATATTGATCACGATTCCAACACAGTATGTTCGTTCAACCTTAGAGAAAGTCAAATCTCTTCTTAAAAAGAAAGTCACGATCATTAATGCCAGTAAAGGCTTTGATATGGAGACTAATATGCGTATGTCGGATACGATTCGTGATGTCTTACCAGATACGTGTAGAGAGGCTGTCGTTTCTTTAATTTGACCGAGTCATGCAGAAGAAGTGGTGTTGTGAATGCTGACCACAGTTTGTGCGGGGTCATTATATTTATCCAAAGCTAAAAAGGTTAAAGAAAATTTTTCTAATGATTATTTTAGGGTTTATCGCAATAAAGATGAAATTGGTGCTGAATATGGCGTTGCTTTAAAGAATGTCATTGCTTTAGCGGCAGGAACCATTGCAGGATTAGGCTATGGAGACAATACGCGTGCAGCTTTAGTGACACGTGGTTTAGCTGAAATGGTACGTTATGGTTTAGCTAAAGGAGGACGCTTTGAAACGTATATGGGGTTAACAGGAATTGGCGATTTGATTGTCACTTGTTCAAGTATTCATTCAAGAAACTTTCAAGCAGGTTATGATATTGGTAAAGCTAATGATGCTACAGCTTTTATGAGAGATAATCAAAAGACATGTGAAGGTATTCGTACATGTAAAGTCGTTTATGAGGACCTTAAACATTATCCAATGATTGAAATGCCTATTGTTGAAGCTGTTTATCATGTACTTTACGAACATGCTTTACCAAGTGATGAGATCAAACGTTTGATGTTACGTGAACTCAAGATTGAAAGTGAATAATCTATTCACTTTTTTGATGTCTTTGCATAGGCTAAGATAGGAGGTCATTTAATGAGAAATCAAGATCAATTTCTAGATAAAGTATCCTCAAAAACACATGTTAAAAAAGAAGATATCTTATCTTTAGCTTCATCTTTGCAAAACAAAGATTTTAAAGACGAAACCAATTTAAGAGAACTGATTAGCAGTGTGTCAAAATTAGCTGGAAAACATGTGACACATGAACAGGAAGATAAAATTATTTCAATGGTACTTAATAACGATCTTTCGTCAAAAGTGGATAAAATGGTACCATAAAATTAAACTCTATTCTTTTGTTAGAATAGAGTTTTCTATTTATTTTTAGGTAAAATGAAAAATATATTTAAAATTTATATGTATGTGATATAATATTTAAAATAAAAGGAGGGGAAATATATGTTTTATGATCATGTACAACTTATTCAAAAGGAAATAGATCCAAAAAGATTATACAATGGGGTCAAAGAGATTTCATCGTATCAT
>CANPGX010000040.1 GCA_947573745.1 uncultured Erysipelotrichaceae bacterium
ACAGGCCTTGTCCCTACAAAATTCTTCATATGTTCTAATACAGCGATGGCTTCTTCTTCACTCATTGCTTGATTATAAAGAACACGATGATGTTCTAAGTCATAAACCTGTGCACCATTAAAAGAAATCAATAATCCACCATATTTCTCCATTTCTAATTCTCTAGCAAAACGTAACTGTCCCATTGTCGTACGTCCAGAAGCCAAAACTAAACGTACACCCTCTTTTTGGTACATCTTTAAAACTTCTTTTGTCTTAGCAGAGATGCCCTTTCCAGAATTCGTTAACGTACCATCAATATCCATAAAAATCAATTTAATTGCCATATGTTTTCCCCATTCCTTTCTCAATGTCTTCATCATCGATAAGACCAAAATGAACAAAGGCTTTATAAAGTCCATCTTGATCTACATCATCTGTCACATAATCAGCCATCGCTTTGATCTCTTCGCCACCACTATGCATGGCAACACCGATATGACAATATTCTAACATAGGAATATCCACTTTGGCATCCCCAAAAGCAAAAGTATTTTCTAAAGAAGCACCTAAATGTTTCAATAAAACATCAATGGCGTAAGCCTTATCGATATCTTTCACTCCTAAATCACCAAATAGGGCAATTTCACCAGCACCACCCCAAGTTCCTGCCTTTAAATCTGGAAATTCTTTTATAGAATCTAAATGATCTTGATAACTATTTAAAATAAAACTCACCTTACTCAAATCATCCCTATAAAGTGAAGCCCCATAAATCATTTCTGGAAAAATCGTTCTGATCGTCTGTTGGTTGGCATCAACACGTCCTTTCCGTGCACAATAAACTTGAATGACTGGATCACCACGTTGTTCAAAATGTTCAGAAGCATATAAACCACTCTTACTTTCTAAATAAAATTCTAAATTCCTTTCATGACACCAATCAACGATATGACGACATTGTTCCAGTGTGATATGCTGATCTAAAAGCACAGTATCACCATCTCGTACATAAGCACCATTACCACCAATCATCCCATCTAGTCCAATATCCCAAATATAGTCGTAGATTTCTCCTTCATTTCTTCCCGTGCAAATATACACTTTATGTCCTCTTTCTCTTGCCTTTTTAATAGCTTTATTCGCAGATTCAGGCAATTTATTTTCATAATCTAATAAAGTCCCATCAACATCAATAAAAATAATTTTGCTCATCATTTTTCCTCCTTTTTACTTATCATAAAAAATCATCGCTTAAACGCCTATACTTCCATCTTTAAACGAAAATTTTTCTCAATAAAAAGGTCATAAAAGAAAAAAATGAGAAATCATTTTCTCATTGATGAGTTGGATTAATACAATCATAGTAATAAAGTTTCCTTTTCATATTTTCATCATAATCCAATTTAAAATAACATGTATATAGAACATCTAAAATATAAAGAGTAGACAAGCGTGTAGAATAGGATGATATCTTATGGTAATGATTTTCATGCGAACTCATGTAAAGATGATAATCAGGCTCTTGATCTTTAAACGTATATTCTAGAGAAGAAATCAATAAAATAGGCGTTTTATTACGACGTAAGATAGGTGGTAAAATATCCATTAATAGTCCTCTTCCACCAAATGAAATCACGATAGCTAAATGGTTTTGATCACTAGCGGCACTTGTAAGACGTTGCTCATATTCATCTAAAGGGACATGCACATCTTTACCAATCTCCTGCATTTGAAACTTAAAATTTTGCGCAAAATAGATACTACCAGCTGATGTATAAATATCAATACATGTTGCCCTTTTTAAAGCAAAAACAGCATCTTTCAGTTGATCTAATGCAAACAAATCAGCTGTTGTATTCATGGTTTCTAAATAATCTTCTTTTAAGTTTTCAATCACTTCAAAATGTGTCTGATACTTCAAAACTGGAAAATTAAAATCAAAATCTTCGTTTGCATTTAAATAATCTTTAATAGACCGCGATAAACTCACCTTTAATGCCGAAAAGCCATTTAACTTTAATTTATCACATAAACGATAAATCGTTGCCACTGAAACAAAACAATGTTCACTTAATTGCTTGGAGTTCATTTTCAAAACATCTTCAGGATGTTCTAATATATATTGGGCAATCATCTTTTCATTATGAGAAAAGTGATCTTGACGCCTCAATTGGACAAAAATATTCATGATTTCACCTCTTTGAATCATTATAACATCACAATTCTCTTTATGAGAAGGCACTTCTCTATCTTTTTAGCTATTCCTTGATGAAAGTACCATTTTTCTTTGTTTTTTAATCCCTATTAATGCTACAATAGGATTTAGGAGGATGTATCATGAAAACAGAATTAAAAAAGAAATTTAGTATCGTCTTTCATGAAGAATGTAGCCATGTATTCTTCGCCCCAGGACGAATCAATTTAATTGGAGAACACACAGATTATAATGGGGGCTTTGTTTTTCCTTGTGCCATTACTTTTGGAACTTATGGTGCTATCAGATTGCGTCAAGATCGCAAACTACGCTTCTTTAGTGAGAACTTTGCTTCCCTTGATATCATTGAAAGTCATTTAGATCATTTAGAATATCGCAAAGAAGATGATTGGGCCAACTATTGTAAAGGCGTGCTCCTCACTTTGATTAAAAAAGGTTATCCTATACCTCAAGGTTTTGATCTCTATATCTATGGCAATATCCCTCATGGTTCTGGTCTATCTTCTAGTGCCTCATTAGAAGTACTTGTTGGGACGATGTGTCAGGCCCTCTTTCATTTAGACATTTCTATGAAAGACATCGCACTTTTAGCACAGCAAGCTGAAAATGAATATATTGGGGTTAACTGTGGTATTATGGATCAATTTATCATTGCCATGGGGAAAGAAAACCATGCGATTGCACTGAATACGCAAACCTTAGATTATACGTATACCCCTATTGATTTAAAAGATCACGTCATTTTGATCATGAATACTTGTAAAGAAAGAAAATTATCTGATTCTAAATATAATGAACGTCGAAATGAATGCGAACAAGCCTTAAAATCACTCCAAAAAAAGGCACCTATCCAGCAATTGTGTGACTTAACAGTTGAAAAATTTGATCAGATTTCTTATGTTATTGAAGATCCTATTCTTTTAAAACGTGCTAAACATGCAGTTTATGAGAATGAACGTGTCAAAAAAGCGATGATTGCTCTACAACAAGACGATCTAATCACTTTCGGTCAATATATGAATCAATCTCATTTATCTTTAAAGGAAGATTATGAAGTCACAGGAATTGAGTTGGATACTTTAGTCGAAGCCACTTGGCAACAAGAAGGTGTTTTGGGAGCTAGGATGACCGGTGCTGGTTTTGGTGGATGCGCTATTGCATTAGTGAAAAAAGATCAAGTAGAACAAATTCAGCAAGCCATCTTGACACAATATTTAGATCGTATCGGTTACCCTTGTCAATTCTATGTTGCTGCTATTGGTATGGGGGCAGGTGAACTTGCATGATGTCTTGTCAAACACTCGGTTTTACACAACAACATGAAGTCAAAGAATATGTCCTAAAAAATGACGTTATCGAAGTTCATGCCTTAAATTATGGGGCAACGATTTCAGCCATCTATACACCTGATCGTCATGGGAATTATGAAAATGTGGTATGTGCTTTTGAAGATCCTATGGACTTCATTGACGATCATGATTTATATCTTAATAAAATCGTAGGTCCCGTAGCCGGACGAATCGCTTTTGGAAAATATCCTTATGGCTCTCTTAAGCCTTTTCCTTCAAAACATCATTTACATGGTGGTGAACATGGTATTTCTTTCCAATGGTTTGAAGTTCAAACACAGGTCCCTGATACACTGATTTTCTCTTTGGAAACACATCATCAAGCTGATGGTTACCCTGGCAACTTTCATTATCGTATCATTTATCGCTTAGAAAAAAATCAGTTGATCATGGAGATGGAAGCCATCAGCGATCATGATAATTTACTCAATCTCACCAGTCACCTTTATTTTAATCTTTCAGGTGATTTAAAGCGAGATATCATGCAACATCAATTATGCATCCCTAGTCAAAAAGTATTAGATATTCATCCTGATGGATATCCTTATCGTATCATTTCTATTCCAAAACACAGTGGTCTTGATTTTATGGAAGGACGTATTATTCAAGATGGCTATCGTGAAGATGACCCCTTCTTTCAATATACGCATGGGTTAGATCATCCTTTCTTGTTAGCGTCAAAACCGATTACATTATATGATCCTATCAGTGGGCGCCATCTAACTATGACGACTGATCGACAAGCACTAGTAGCCTATGCTGCCAATTATTTTAATGAGCATCATCATTTTGAACACCACATTGTAGGTCGTCCTCACTTGGCGATAGCTTTAGAACCACAGGAATGTCCTAATGGTATCAATATTGAAGAAGTAGAGGATAAGGCTTACTATTTAGCCAATACACCATATCATGCCAAAACAACGTATACTTTTGATGTTCAATAAAGCAAAAAAGGACTTAAAGTCCTTCTTTTTTTGTTATTTTAAAGCATACACCTTGTAATACATTTTCTACGGTCACTGTACAATGATACATCGTGACTGTTTTATAAACGATATGAAGCCCTAATCCAAATTGTCCTTGATGTCCTTTCACAAAAGGTTCAAATAATGTATCAATGATATCCTCTGGGATACATGGACCATCATTATAAATAGATAAACTTTGATGATCCAAATGAATTTGAATCGTACTTTCAACATAACGGTAAGCATTTTGTAATAAATTTTCTATAGCAATACGCCACTGTTCTTCTTCACCTATAAAATAGCTTTCTTGAATATCTAATTGAAGATGAATTTCTGGACGAAGCGAAGCCATCTGTTCAACTGTCTTTTCCAGTAAAACTTTCATATTCATTTCATGCATATCCTTCACATTCTCTTTAAGATAATCTAAACGGTTTAAGTAAAGAAGATTTTGTACTTTCTTTTCTAGACGTGAAGCATTTTCTAGAATAATATCAATCGAACTTTCTTTATCTCCATAAGGATAGACATCATCTTTGATACTTTGTGCATAGCTTTCAATGAGTGCTATCGGTGTCTTTAGATCATGAGAAATATTATGCATCATCTCTTCCCGTACTTTACTTTGATGCTGTAGTTCTTCTTCCATTTCTACCAAAGCCTGTGCAACAGAGCCAATTTCATCATGACGTTGAATATTTAATTCACCTTTTTTTCCTTCCTTGATATGATCAATATATATACGAATCTGTTTTAAAGGTCGAATCAATGTGGTTACCCATATCGCCATACCTATCGCTAAGAAAAAGAAAGCACCATATTGTAGATAAACAATACGATTAGCAATATTCTTAGCTAATGACAGAGAATATTCATCATTCATAAATGTCACCACAAAGAAATGATCTGTTTCACTCACCCTTAAAATACGATAATATAAAGACCCATTTCTAAAACTTACTTTAGCATTTTTGACCACTTCTTGATTTTTAATCTGTTTGGCAATATCATCCACAATAGCATAGCTCACTTCTTCCATCAACGAAGCATCTAATGGCTTTTCTGCTCTAAAATGATAACCATCGGTATCGCTATAATAGACATGCATATGATAACATTGTCGATTAGAATCAATTTCTTCAGGATTAAAAATACCCATCACATAATTTTTTTGAGCATATTCCAAAGTAGAATACATCTCTCGATCAATAATAGAACCTAGATTTCCATTGATGACAGGAACAATGATCAACATAAAAACAATAAAAATGATAAACAGCAAACAAAACAATTGAGATTGTAAAGATTTCTTAAATTTCATTAGTCAAAACGATAGCCAAAACCATAAATCGTGGTTACATTTAAGTGTGGCATTTTCTTTCTTAAGCGTCTTAGTGTATCATCAACAACACGATCAGAACCATAATAGTTTTCATCCCATATTTTTAAAAGAATTTGTTCTCTAGAAATAGCAATCGATCTATTCTTTAAAAAATAAAGTAGCAATTCATATTCTTTGGTGGTCAATGCAATATCCTGACCATTTTCACTGACACGACGTTTTCCTTCATCAATAAGATAACCATCCGTTTCAATCATGAAATGACCCTCTCTATACACACGTTTTAAAATATTGTTGACGCGTAAAACCAGTTCCTTAATCGCAAAAGGCTTGGTGATATATTCGTCACATCCTTTTTCTAAACCAATAATACGATCAAATTCTTGATCTCTGGCTGAAACAAAGACAACAGGAAGATCAGGTTTAGCAACTTTAATCTGATTCAATAATTCAAAACCGCTTGATTTATCTAACATCAACGATCCATAAATGTACGTCATCTTCCACATGTAAGCAAGCTTCATCATAGGTGTAAAAAGAATACACTATATGTCCTTCTTTTTCCAAGTAAGCTCTCATCAAATCATTTAAATTTTTTTCATCATCAATAATATTAATTTTGTATCTCATGTCATTTCACCTCTTTCATCATTTTATTGTAATCTTTAAATACTTTAATTACATGGTGATATTATGTGATATTATGTTAAAACAAAGAAAAGCGGAGTTATCCGCTTATTTTGCAAGTCCGTTCTCTTTGATTACACGAACAACTTTCATGACATATTCTTGGCAAATATCATCATTACCCGCTTCTACCATGACTCTAACCACAGGCTCTGTACCACTCTCTCTAACTAAAATACGTCCATCATCCCCTAAAGCTTTTTCTACTTCTTGAATAGCCTGAATCACTAAAGGATGTTCTCGTGTCTGCTTTTTATCTTTCACGGCAACATTGACAAGAACTTGTGGATAAATCTTGACTGGTTTAGTCAATTCAGAGAGGGTCTGTTTTGTTTCCAACATCACTTCCATCATTTTTAAAGAAGTTAAGATACCATCACCTGTTGTAGCATGTTTTGAGAAAATAATATGTCCAGACTGCTCACCACCAATACAATGACCATTTTCTAACATATTTTCATATACATATTTATCCCCTACAGCTGTTTTTTCATAGGCAATACCCGCCTTATCTAAAGCCTTATATAATCCTAAATTGCTCATGATCGTTGTAACGATCGTATTATTGCTGAGTTGTCCATGGTCGTGCATATACTTACCACAAACATACAAGATCAAATCTCCATCAACTACATGTCCAAATTCATCAACCGCAATACAGCGATCTGCATCACCATCATAAGCAAAACCAGCATCTAATCCCTTTTCTTTAACAAACTGACATAAAGATTCAATATGTGTAGAGCCACAATTTGTATTGATATTGAGTCCATTAGGATCATGATGAATCACATAAGTCTTTGCTCCTAAGGCATCAAAAACACTTTTAGCAATCATACTACTACTTCCATTAGCACAATCCAAACCGATACGCTTATCTTTAAATGAACGTGTTGCAATAGAAATAAGATAACCAATATAACGATTTCTACCTGCTGCATAATCGATCGTACAACCAATATGATCTCTTGTCGCTAAAGGAATCTCATCACATAAGCCATCAATATAACGTTCAATAAGCTCTTCAACATCAGCTTCCATCTTATGTCCTTTTCCATTGATGACTTTGATCCCATTATCATAATAAGGATTATGACTGGCACTGATCATAATACCACAATCAAATCCGTCTGTTCTAACAACATAAGACACAGAAGGTGTCGTTGTGACATGAAGTAAATAAGCATCTGCACCACTAGCTGTTAAACCAGAAACAAGCGCATACTCAAACATGTAACTACTTCTTCTTGTATCTTTTCCAATCACAACCTTTGCCTTTTTTCCTTGACCGAAATACCATCCCAAATAACGTCCTACTTTATAAGCATGTTCAACGGTCAAATCTATATTTGCTTCTCCACGGAAGCCATCTGTTCCAAAATATTTACTCATGATTACTTTCCTCCAAAGTTATAGAAATTTCTGGCGATGTCACAAATTCATAAGTGAGCCATTCGTTTTCTAATTGTACCATTAATGTTATGGTTTGTGTATCTAAAGTGACATCTTTTAAATCAC
>CANPGX010000041.1 GCA_947573745.1 uncultured Erysipelotrichaceae bacterium
ATGTTGATCATATTCATTTTTGCTTTCAAGGGGGTGAACCGACGGTTGCCGGGATTGATTATTTTTACCGATTTATAGATATCGTTGAACATCTTCATCCTAAACAAAAAATATCTTATGCGATGCAAACCAATGGACTTTCATTAAATGAGGCGTGGATTGCTTTGTTTGCTAAATATCATTTTTTAGTGGGAGTTTCTTTAGATGGCTTTATGGAAAATCACAATAAGGTGAGAAAGGATCGTTTAAATCAAGGTACTTTTAAAACCATCATGCGCCATATTAAGGATTTAGAAAAAGCACATATTGAATATAATATCTTGACGGTATTGACGCATGATCTAGCTAAGCAGCCTCAACGATTATTTAAGTTTTTTGTCGATCATTCATTGAATTACATCCAATTAATCCCTTGTTTACCAACACTTGAGGGTCATGAACGCATGGATCGTTATTGTTTAACACCGCAAGATTTTTCAAAGTTTTATAAAACATTTTTTGATATGTGGTATCAAGCTTATCTTAAGGGACATTATTTATCAGTGACCTTATTTGATAATCTGATTCCTATGTATGCCCATAGATTACCGCAACAGTGTGGGATGTTAGGAAAGTGTCATATGCAATTTGTGATTGAAGGGAATGGAAATATTTATCCTTGCGATTTCTTTGTGCTTGATGAATATTGTTGTGGCAATATTCATGATGTATCGTTGCAAGACGTCATTCAACATGAAGCGGCACAAAAATTTCTGCAAGAAAGTAAAAAACTTTGTAAAGAATGTGAAACATGTCCATTTTTTGGCATGTGTCATGGAAACTGCAAACGATTGAGTGTCTGCTATTATGATGAATACTATTGTGGCTATAAAGATTTTTTACTTTATAGTCAAGAAAGAATGCAACAGATAGCTAGACAACTTATCAAATCATCAACTTGACAATATTAAAAAAATAAATTATAATTAGATTAATTCTAATAATAGGAAGGCCATCAAATGACAAAATATGCTAAGATGATTTTAGAAATCATAGAACAGTCTCATGAACATATGTCAGCAGAACAGATTTTTTTCAAATTAAAAGAAAGGGAAAGTAAAGCTGTTTTAGCGACGGTTTATAATAATTTAAATAAACTTTATCAGGACGATAAGATACGTAAGATCACGATGGAAGGCAGTCCAGATCGTTATGATAAGAAAATAAAACACGATCATTTAGTCTGTCGCTCATGTGGGCAGTTATCAGATATGTGTTTTGAGGACTTAACACAATCTTTGGAACAACAATTAGGAGAAGGTATTTTGAGTTACGATTTAAAAGTTTTCTATCTTTGCCCAAAATGCCAAGAAAAATATGGAAATTCCTTGTCTTTAAAAGATAAGTGATTTTATAAATGAAAAGGAGATGGATCAATATGAGTAAGTACGCAGGTACACAGACAGAAAAAAATTTAGAAGCAGCATTTGCAGGCGAGTCACAAGCAAGAAATAAATATACTTATTTTGCCTCTGTTGCTAAAAAGGAAGGGTATGAGCAAATTTCTGCATTATTCCTAAAAACAGCGGATAATGAAAAAGAACATGCAAAAATGTGGTTTAAAGAACTACAAGGACTGGGGGATACAGCCCAAAATTTAGCTGCGGCAGCTGATGGTGAAAACTATGAATGGACAGACATGTATGAAAGTTTTGCTAAAACAGCAGAAGAAGAAGGATTTAAGGAATTGGCAGAGAAGTTTAGAGCTGTAGGCGCTATTGAAAAACATCATGAAGAAAGATACCGAGCATTGTTAAAGAATGTTGAAACAGCAACTGTTTTTGAAAAGAGTGAAGTGAAAGTTTGGGAATGTAGGAATTGTGGTCATATCGTGGTAGGAACGAAAGCTCCTGAGGTATGTCCAGTATGTAATCATCCTCAAAGTTATTTTGAAATCAATGCAAAGAATTATTAAGACGATACACTATCGTCTTTTTTTATACAAATATGTAGAATATTTTTAAAAATAGAATTATCAAAAAGTATTTTTATGTTATAATAGTTTTAAATGTTGCCTTTGTTATCGAATAAAGGATAATAAGTGAAATATTTGCGCGACAGCGTTTGAATTAAAATATATTGGATAATATATGACTAGTGACATTTATTATTCATTTTTTGTGTGCAATTAAAATCTTGGTGTCTTTAGGAGGACCTATGAAGAAAAAAATTCTTTTAACGAACATATGTTTATGTACGGTCATAACATCCTATATATTGATAGATTCTATGCGAAAACCTGTTCAAAGCCAAGGCGATCCAGTGAGTTATGAAGAACTTATATATGAACCTTTTGAAGAGGATGAAATATACTGGAACGGATATGCAAAACAGGCAAAAGAAGTCTATCTTTCTATCATCAATCATGAAGAAGAAAAGATCATAGAGTTTGATACAGAGGAAGAGGCATTAGATTTTTTATATAAATTTTATTATCAGTATGGTTTACTGGCATCTTATCAAAGTGCGCAAGGAAAACGACCTAGTTTGCTTTATTATCAACAAGGAAAACAATATGATGAAATTTATCAAGGAATGGAAGATTTAAAACGCGTTGAAGCATTAACTGAAAGTGTAGTAGAAGAGGGAGTAAGTGAATTTGAAGCAGTCAACGCTATATGGCATTACATTGTCAAGAATTATGCTTATGATGAACACGTTTTGGGTATTGGAGAAATGTTAGACGCTAAGGCAGGGAACTGTACGCCTTATGCAACCTTATTTAGACAAATGTGTCGATGTGTTGGTATAGATAATAATGTGATGGTAGGACACGCCCAAAGCGCGTATGGTTGGACCTTACATGCTTGGAATCATGTCAAGATTGATGGACAATGGTATTATTATGATCTTACTTTTTATGATACATATGCTTTAGTTGGAAAAGATGATTTTATTCATGCAGATTCTCTTTGGTCAAGTCATCAATTTGAGAGCATTCAAAATGGTCTATGTTATAAGTCCTCTGCATATCATGAATAGGGCTTACATTAAAAGAATGCTCTTTTTTGAATGTAAAAGATATAATTTTAAATTTTAAACATTATAATCTTTACAACACTTCATTATTATGTTATTCTAGATGTAGAAAGAAAGTCTGAATGAATATTCAGCGGGAGGGAGAAAAAATGAATAAGTTAATGTCTTTCATGGAAGACAAAGTTGCTCCTGTGTTCGCCAAAGTAGCGACAAATCCATACTTAGCGGGGATTAAGGATGGAATGGTATCAACTGTGCCTTTCACAATTTTTGGTAGTTTATTTATTATCATTTCGCAGTTTCCAAATGATAGTTGGCTCAAGCTTGTAGAACCTTATAAAGCTATGCTTAACGTGCCTAATGCCATGACAATTGGTATTATCGCTTTGATTGTTGCATTCTCTGTAGGTTATCATTTAGCTGTCCAATTCAAACAGAATCCAGCAATGGGTGGAATCATGTCTTTAGTTGGTTTCATGATTTTACAAGTCGATGAAGAATTCGCCATGACAACAAAATATTTTGGTTCTAAAGGTATCTTCACAGCACTTTTAGTGGCTATATTCTGTGTTAAGATTCTTCACATTTTTACAGAACGTGGTTGGGTTATCAAGTTCCCAGAAGGCGTACCACCAGCAGTATCTAATTCATTCTCTGCATTAGTTCCTGGTATCGTTGCATTAAGCACATTGTTTGTTTTACGTTGTGTTTTAGGTATTCAAATTCCTGAACTTGTTATTCAATTATTCTCACCAATGGTTTTTGCCTTGAACTCATTCCCAGGTATCTTCATTTATATGTTGATTTCTCAGTTATTATGGTGTGTTGGTATTCATGGTCAATCTGTTTTAAATGCTGTAGGTCAACCAATTTTCTTATCATTTATCACAGCTAACACAGAAGCTTACTTAGCTGGAGAAGCTATTCCATATATTACAGCAACAGGCTTTATTCCTTGGTTTATTAGCTTTGGTGGTGCTGGTGCAACTTTAGCACTTGTTGTCATCATGTGTTTCTCAAAAGAAAAATCTTTAAGAACTTTAGGTCGTTTATCATTACCAGCTGGTATTTTTGAAATCAACGAACCAGTTATCTTCGGTTTACCAATCGTGTTAGTAGACTTAGTTCTTTTAACAGGTACGTATTTCTTAATGGCTTTCAATATCATTGGTCGTCCAGTAATTCAGGTTCCATGGATCATGCCACCAGTTATTGGTGCTTATCTAGCAACAGGTGCTAATATTCCTGCAGCTATTTGGGCAGTTTGTGGTATCTTGATTTCTGCTGTTATTTATTATCCATTTATTAAAATGGTAGAACGTGAACGTTTATCAGCTCAATCTCAACAAGATTAATAGTGTCATAGAATAAAATTGAATCCCTTTGAGAGAGTTGAGGAAAATGTACTCAACTTTCTCTTTTTATCAAGATAAAAGGAGGTTGTAAAGATGAAACATAGGGGTATTGTAATGAGTAAGAAAGGTATGGTAGCTTCGGCACATACACTCATTTCTGCGTCAGGTTTAAAAGTTCTCAATCAAGGTGGCAATGCTATGGATGCATGTATCGCCATGGCCCTTACAAGTGGTGTCGTATTACCAGATATGTGTGGCTTAGGTGGAGATGCTTTTTTATTGTACTATGATGCAAAAACAAAAAAAATCACAGCGATGAATGGTTCAGGTGGTGCACCTGCTAAGGCAACATTAGATTATTTTAAATCTCATGGGTACCAAAAAGTTCCTCATGATGGTATGCTTTCTGTAACCGTTCCAGGAGCAGTAGATGTTTATTTCGAAGCTTTGAAAAGATATGGAAGCATGAGTTTTTCACAATTATGTGATGATGCGATTGAGTTATCAGATCAGGGTGTTCCTGTATCGGAAAAAGTAGCGAGACACATGCATACAGATTATAAAAAAATGCTTAGATTTGAAAATTTAAAAAATTTATACTTAAAAGATGGACAACCTTATGCTTATGGTGATATTGTTTACAATAAAGACTATGCTCAAAGCCTACGTTATTTAAAAGAGAAGGGAAGAGATGGTTTTTATAAAGGAGAATTGGCAGATAAGATCGTTGATTATTCTCATCGTCATGGTGGTCTTTTTGAAAAAGAAGATTTTGAAAATTATCACTGTGAAATATTAGAACCTATTTCTGTAGATTATCGTGGTTACCGTGTTTTCCAAACACCACCTGTATCACAAGGTATTATTCATTTGGAAGAATTAGCTATTTTAAATCATTTTAATATGGCCCAATATCAACCAGATAGTGCAGAATCTATTCATCTTATGGTTGAAGCTAAAAAAGTAGCTTTTAAAGACCGTATGAAATATTTTGGCGATCCTCGATATGTAAAAAATCCTATTGATACATTATTAAGTGATGAATATACACGTCAGGTTGCCGATTGTATAGATATGCATTCAAGTATTAATGAATATGATATGTTTGAACATGAAAACGGACATACCACAAGTATGATCGTTGTTGATAAAGAAGGAAATGCTGTATCGTTCATTCATAGTATCTCTGCAACTTGGGGGTCAGGAGAAATTGTGGATGGCACAGGTATCTTACTCAATAACAGAGCAGGAACTGGTTTCAATCTAGATGAAAAACATCCAAATGTGATTGCTCCACATAAAAAGACGATGCATACCTTGAATACGTATCTTATTACAGATTTAGAAGGAAATTTAAGATATGTAGGAAATACACCTGGTGGTGATAACCAACCACAATGGAATATGCAAGTAGTTTGTAATTTATTGGATTTTGGATTGGATGTTCAAAGTGCAGTAGAACATGGAAAATGGGCAGATTATCATACATTTGATGAAAATGGACAACCACATCATGTCTTGAAGATTGAATCACAAGTAGGGGAAGAAGTCTTAAATAAGTTACGTGAGATGGGACATGAATTAAATGTGATTGAACCATTTACTTGTTCTGGCGCATGTCAAATTATTGAAATTAGAGAAGATGGATTGAGAATGGGAGGTAGCGATCCTAGAGCTGATGGTGCAGCAATGCCTGAAATTTAGATGAATAAGGGGGATAAGTATCATGAAGGAATTGTTTGAACTTTATATCACATTTGCTAAAATTGGTAGCATTACATTTGGGGGCGGTTATGCCATGTTACCAATTCTTCAAAGAGAACTTGTAGAAAAAAGACATTGGGAAACAGATGAGGATCTTATGGATTACTTTGCCATTGGACAATGTACACCTGGTATTATTTCATTGAATGTGTCTACATTTGTAGGCAATAAACGAAAAGGTATCCTTGGGGGTATCGTAAGTTCCATTGGATTTGTGACAGTCCCAATTTTACTGATTTTAGTCATCAGTATGTTTCTTAAAAATTTTGCTGATTATGCAATTGTGAAAAATGCTTTTGCTGGTATCAGAGTATGTGTTTGTGTATTAATTTTAGATGCTGTTGAAAGATTATGGAAAAAATCAATTCTTAACATACGATCATTTACTATTTTCGCAGGGGCTTTACTTCTAACACTCTTTGATGTGCTTCCGCTTTATATGATTGTTCTTTTATCAGCGGTTGCTGGGATACTTATCAGTCAACTTAAAGCTAAGGAGGTTGCAAAATGATTTTAATACAATTATTTTTTGAATTCTTCAAAGTAGGTCTATTTTCAATAGGTGGAGGATTAGCAACCTTACCTTTCTTATATGATATGTCAAGTCGATTAGGTTGGTTTACAACGGGCGATGTGGCTAATATGATTGCTATTGCTGAATCAACACCAGGTGCTATTGGTATCAATATGTCGACTTATGCAGGTTATCAAGTCGCTGGTATTCTTGGTGGTATTGTAGCCACTTTAGGATTAGCGGCACCTTGCATTATCATTATTTTAATTATTGCTCGTTTATTGACAAAATTTAAAGATAGCAAGCTTGTTCAAAATATGTTTTTTGGATTAAGACCAGCTTCATTAGCGATGATTGTTTCTGCTGGTATCGGGGTTGTGAAAATTGCCCTTGTGAATATTCCACTTTTTCAATCATCAGGACAAATATTAGATCTTTTGATCTTGCCAGCTCTTGTGTTAGCGGCTGTGTTATACATGATATCTAAAAAAACAAAATGTTCACCTATCCTACTGATTGCTTTGAGTGCGGTTGTAGGTATCGTTTTACAGTTAGGTGGCGCTTAATCAAAAAAATCCAGTATGAACTTTATGTTTCATACTGGATTTGATAACTATGCATGCGAGTATTATGTCTTGAATAAGATACTTCAAT
This sequence comes from uncultured Erysipelotrichaceae bacterium, assembly GCA_947573745.1. Classification (GTDB taxonomy): domain Bacteria; phylum Bacillota_I; class Bacilli_A; order Erysipelotrichales; family Coprobacillaceae; genus CANPGX01. The sequence continues at coordinate 7,306 of CANPGX010000041.1, forward strand.
GACATGATGATCATGATCTTGAGCGATTCTTTTTCTACCAAGGACAGGACCTTGTTCAAGGTGGAGCGCTTCAAGAATTTCCAAAGGTGGGAATTCAACAAAGAAATTATCAGTAAATTTAGTGACATGATGACCGTTTTTATATAAAAACATATAAAGTGAAAAATCGTTGTCATGGATGATTTGAGGAATTTTTAAATCTCCTGGCAAGTAGTGGGTTAAATGAATATAAGGTTGACCATCCATATAGTAAAGACGTGTGACTCTTAAACTTTTTTTACCAAAAAAAGGATAGAGCTCATGCTGTGGTTCAAGTGGCACATATTCGAATTTTGTTCCTTCTTTAATAAGTTGATATCCTTTTTGATTCATGAGATTGGAGAAGGAATAACTATTCGATAGTTTATTGAAGATACTATTACTAATGACGGTTGTTCCTTTACCACTTTGTTTTGTCACATAACCATCTTTTTCGAGAAGCTCAATGGCTTTTCTTACTGTAATCTTACTAACATGGAAGATTTCTTCAAATTCTGTTTCAGTTGGAAGTAATGTATTGAGAGGATAAATACCATTGATGATATCATCCTTAATACTTTTCATGATTGTATAATATAAAGGTGTTTTTTTGTTCATATCA
>CANPGX010000042.1 GCA_947573745.1 uncultured Erysipelotrichaceae bacterium
TGATAAACAAAAGGTTAGTTTTATATGCTCTATGGATGATGAAAATTTTCCTACTGTAAAAGCCATGTTAAAACCTAGAAAAAGAATAGGATTAAAAGAATTTTATTTTTCTACGAATACTTCATCTATGAGAGTAAAACAATATAAAAATCATTCAAATGCCAGTATTTATTTTTATCATAAAGGACTCATGAAGTACGTAGGTGTTATGTTAAAAGGAACAATGGAAGTATTAACAGATCAAGAAACTAAAAATAGGATATGGAAAAAGGGAGATACCCTGTTTTATAAAAAAGGTGTCACAGATCCAGATTATTGTGTTTTAAAATTTACGGCCAAAAGTGGTAGATATTATTGTGATTTAAAGACGGAAATTTTTGATATAGAGTGATCTCAATGACAATTTATTACAAGGATGAAAAGAAGACGATAAAAATAATAGGATCAAAGATATGACTCCTTTGTCATGTTTTGAAGATAGAAATTTTATAAAATTTAAAATATGTGATATACTATGATTGATGAAAGGAGCGATGGTGATGTGTACTGCAGCAACATATAAAACGAAAGATTTTTATTTTGGTAGGACGTTAGATTATGAATTTTCATATGGAGAAAAAATTGTCATTACACCTAGGAACTATCGATTAAACTTTAGAGAGAAGCCAGCTATAGAGAATCATTATGCCATCATGGGAATGGCTCATATTGCAGATGATTATCCCTTATATTATGATGCGATTAATGAAAAGGGATTAGGGATGGCAGGATTAAATTTTGTCAACAATGCCTGTTATTTTGATCATCAAGAGCATAAAGATAATATTGCTCAATTTGAATTGATTCCTTGGATTCTTTCACAATGTGCTACTGTGAAAGAAGCAAGAAGTCTTATAGAAAAGATGAATATTACACCTATTTCATTTAATGAACATTTACCAGTAGCTCAATTACATTGGATGATTTCAGATAAGGATGAATCGATCACTGTAGAATCTGTTAAAGATGGCATCAAAGTTTATGATAATCCAGTAGGTGTTCTGACTAATAATCCTCCATTTGATCAACAAATGTTTCATTTGAATAATTATATGTCATTGTCACCCAAGACACCGATCAATACGTTTGCTAGAGACATAGATTTAAAATGTTATAGTCGTGGTATGGGTGCATTAGGACTTCCTGGAGATTTGTCCTCTCAGTCTCGTTTTGTAAGAGTGGCTTTTGTCAAAATGAATGCTGTTTCTGGAAAGAGTGAAAAAGAAAGTGTCAGTCAATTTTTTCATATTCTGGGTTCAGTTGATCAACAACGAGGTTGTTGTGAATTAGAAGATGGTCAATATGAAATCACGATCTATACATCTTGTTGCAATGCAAGCCGTGGAATTTATTATTATACGACCTATGATTATCATCAAATCATAGGCGTTGATATGCATAAAGAGAATTTAGATACATCTAGTCTTATCAGTTATCCTTTGTTGATGGATGAGGATTTAAAGATACAAAACTAGTTGAAAATAAGCATTGGTAAAATCCTGTTTCTTAAAAAAATAGAAACAGGATTTTCATATGATGAGAGTTGTTTTTGCTGATAGGTTTTAAAAATAGATAGATTGTGATATAATGAATAAACAAGTGTGCTAGTAGCTCAATAGGATAGAGCATCAGATTCCGGGTCTGGAGGTTGCGGGTTCGATTCCTGTCTAGCGCGCCAATAAAGATAAGAATTACCTTGCGGGGTAATTTTTTTATGAACATACATATTTCTACATATGAAGGCATATCTTTTTAGGGGTGAAAAATATGTGTGGAATTGTATGTTTATGTAACTATACACAAGATATATCTCATAGAAAAGAAGATTTAAAAGCTATGTCAAAGTTATTGTATTATCGTGGCCCTAACGATGAGGGTGATGTGATAACACCGCATGTCTTAATGGCTCATCGTCGATTATCGATCATTGATTTAGAGAATGGAAAACAACCTATGCATTATGATATAGGAAATACACATTATACCATTGTTTATAATGGTGAAATCTATAATATGATGGATATCAAAAAAGGGTTGATTGAGCAAGGGTATACCTTTTCAACCATGAGTGATACGGAAGTCATTTTAGCAGCATATGATGCTTATCATGAAACTTGTGTTGAGATGTTTGAAGGTATTTTTGCTTTTGTGATTGATGATGGACATCAATTGTTTATTGCTAGGGATCAATTAGGGGTTAAACCACTTTACTATGCATTAAAGGATCAAACCTTGATTGTTGCCAGTGAAATAAAATGCATTCTTTATGCCCTCAAAGAGGCTATTGTTGATACGACAGGTATTAAAGAATTATTAGGATTAGGACCAAGTTGTACACCAGGAAGAACACCTTATCGAGATGTGCTTTCCTTACGACCAGGGCATTGGATGATCTATGATGGCACATGTCATCTTCATCGTTATTGGATGCCAGTAGAAAAGTCACATACAGATAATTTGGAAGAAACGATACAACATGTCAAATCTCTGGTCATCGATAGTATTCAAAAGCAGTTATTGAGTGATGTGCCAATATCATCGATGTTATCGGGAGGACTAGATTCAAGTATCATCACAGCTATAGCTAGTCAATTCATCACTCATTTATCAACGTATAGTATTTCTTATGAAGGTCAGAAGCAATATTTTAAAGCCTATGATTATCAAACCAGTATGGATGATGATTATATTGCTGAAATGATTGAACGATACCATAGTGATCATCGAGATATTGTTTTAAGTCAAGAAGATCTGATCAATCATTTAAAAACTTCTTTAATCGCCAGAGATATGCCAGGTATGGCAGATATTGATACAAGTTTTTATTTGTTTTCTTCAAAGATTGCTCAAAGACATCGCGTATGTTTATCGGGAGAATGTGCTGATGAAATTTTTGGTGGTTATCCATGGTTTTATAAAAAAGAACTTTATGAACAACCTTATTTTCCATGGATGAGAGATTTGGATTTAAAGATGTCTTTATTCCATGAAGATATCCAAAAGTTGCATATTAAAGATTATATTCAAGAAAGATATCAAGAGACACTTGATGAAATACCAACACAAGATTTTAAAAAGAGAATGATGTATTTAAATATGGAATGGTTTATGCAGACATTGTTAACGCGCTGCGACTCCCAAACAATGCGTTCCTCTATTGAAGTGCGTGTTCCTTTTGCCTCTACAAAGATCTATGAATATCTCTATAATATGCCTTATGAATATATGTTTTATGATGGCGAAGAAAAAGGAATCTTGCGGAAGGCTTTTGAAGATTTCTTACCAGAAGATATTGCTCATCGAAAAAAGAATCCTTATCCAAAGACCCATCATCCAGAATATACACGTTTGATTGTAGCTGCGCTTAAAGAAAAATTAGAGCATGAGGATAGTATTCTTTATCAACTTTTTGATAGGAAACAATTACATGATCTAGTGGATTCTCATGGAGAAAGTTTTAAGGCACCATGGTTTGGTCAATTGATGATGGGGCCACAACTATTAGCTTATCTTTATCAAATTGCCTTATGGCAAGAGATTTATCATATTCAAATCGTTAGATAAACTAACGATTTTTAATTTGTTGATAAACATAAAGAGCGTCAAGGAGATGATAGGGTGTTGTAGTATGATCGCCTAATGCTTTAGCACTAATAAAAATATATTGTTTTCCCTCAATTTCAGCTAAAGAGGCTAAACACAATCTTGCTTGTGGTGTATACCCTGTTTTTCCTCCTATGATCAAAGGGTTTTCTAGGCCATGTTCTTGTAAAGATTGAAAGAGTGTGCTTTGAATCAGTAAGCCCTGACTATGAAAGGTAGAAGGGGCACAGATGTGACTGGTCATGGTAAATAGGGTATAGAAATCTTCATTTTGCAAGGCATAAGAAAGTAGGATAGCAAGATCTTCCATAGTGGTATAATGATTTTTATCATGAAGCCCTGTACAGTTCATGAAATGGGTATTCACCATGCCTAACGCATAAGCTTTTTCATTCATCATATCGACAAAGTTTTCTTCACTACCAGCAATAAAGTTAGCTAAGGTCATGGCACTTTCCGCACCCGAAGCAAGCAGCGTGGCACATAGTAAATCATCTACTGTAACGGTTTCTTGGGGTCGAAAGCCAGCAAAAGAGGCATTTTGTTTTTCCAAAGAAGGATAAATATTTTGCGGAATAGTCACAAAGGTTTCATAGTCATCAGTGTGTTCAATGACCAAAAGGACGGTCATGATTTTTGTTAGTGATGCAGGATACATTTTTTTCTGACTATGATATTTAGCTAAGACTTCTTGTTGATCAAGATCCATTAAAATAGCATATTCACTAAAAAGTTTTTGAAATTGAATCTGAGAATGAGAGACTTCATTTTTTTTAGAAAATTCTAAGGCTTCTGTATGAAAGATCAAATGACAGAAACAAAGAATCAATACCATTAAGCCAATTAAAATGTTTTTTTGTTTTTTCATAGATATCCCCATCCTTTCTAAAAAAACATCTTCTTTTAAACCTAGGATACTAGATCTAAGAGGAAGATGTTTTAATAATTCTATGAGAAAAGATTAAGAAAAAATGAAGATGGTTATCGATGGATAGGGAGCGTTAAAGTAAAGGTGATCTGGTCATCTTTACTTTGAACACTAATATCACCATGATGCATTAAAATGATATCTTTGGTGATAGAAAGACCTAAGCCTGCACCACCAGAGGCTGTATTTCTAGACTCATCCAAACGATAAAATTGATTGAAAAGTTGAGCTAGTTGTGCTGGTGGAATGGTTTTTCCTTTATTTTGAAAAAATAAGGTGATATGATTCTCATCTTTAGTAGAAGAAATCACGATCTTAGAATGAGGATAACCATAACTCGTCGCATTTCTTAAAAGATTGCCAAAGGCTCTTGCTAGCATATTAGCGTCACCTTGAATGGTAAGATCTTCATCTAAAAGGAGGAGAATATCCATATCTTTTTCAAGTAAGATAGGATAAAATTCTTCTTTCATTTGAATGAGCATATAATAAAGATCAATGTTTTCTAAAGATATAGCTGTAGAACTGAATTGTGTAATATCAAAGAATTCTTGAATAAGATGTTCTAATCTATGGGCTTTATCTAAAGCGATATGGGTATATTTTGCCCGTTCTTCCATCGATAAAGAAGCTTGTTTTTCTTCTAAGAGATTGAGATAACCCATCACGGAAGTTAAAGGGGTTCTGATGTCATGGGCTAAGTACATGATTAATTGATTTTTTCGCTGTTCGGCTTCCTTAGCGATAAGGTCTTTTTGCAGCAAAGCTTTTTTAATAGCGTTGAGTTTGATTTCAGTCTCTTCCATTTCAGGCTCTAAACGAATACGTTGTTGTTGATCGTCAAGTAGACTATCAAGACCTTGATGGATACTATCAAAGTAATGCGTTAAAATTCTTAAAAAGAAATAGATAAGAATAAAAAAGACAATCAGGATCGATAAGAAAAATAATAAATCAGCATGTTGACGGAAAACCTGATCATAGAAATTCATGGCTTCTTGATAAGGAATATGAAGATACGTATTTAAAAAGTATACAATACGATTACCCATCGTTTGTTTCCAAAGTAAGTGATAGAATAGAAAAATAATCCAGGTGGCTAAAAAGATACAAGAAAGAAGTTGTAAAAAAACTTTTCGTTTAAAAGAATGATAGTGTTTATTTTTCAATTTTATATCCAATGCCCCAGATGGTTTGAATATAGTTGATTTCTGGATCAATTTCTTTCATTTTTTCTCTTAAATGACGAATATGGACAGAAATGGTATTATTCGCTTTATGATAATATTCATCATGCCACAAATGATGGAAGAGAGATTCACTGCTAACAACTTTTCCTTGTTGTTCTAATAAGATTTTTAGAATAGTGAACTCTGTGGGTGTTAATATCAAGGGCTTTTTCTCTAGGGTACAGGTGTGTTGGCAAGCATCCAACATCAAACTATGATAAGTCAAAAGATCTGATGTTTCCTGAATCGGTTGATTATATTTTTTATAACGACGTAATTGCGCTTTGATACGAGCCATCAGTTCTAAGGGGTTGAAAGGTTTGCTCATATAGTCATCAGCCCCTAAAGTTAAACCATGAATACGATCCATATCTTGAGCTTTAGCAGTCAGCATAATAATAGGGTAATGATACTTTTCTCTTATTTTAGAACATAGTGTAAATCCATCGATGTCTTTCATCATTACATCGAGGATGGCAAGATCAAAGATGTTTTTTTGAATGCTGTCTAAAGCTTCTTTAGCGTGATAAAATACGTAGGGTTCGTAATCTTCATTTTTAAGATAAAGTGAGATTAAATCAGCAATCTCGGGTTCATCATCAACAACTAGAATTTTTTCTTTCATGAAGTAATAGCCTCCTTTAGAATTATTATTTGTTGTTTTAAAGTATTTGTCAATGTTTATAAGAAAAAGTCTATTTTCTGGTTGATTTGATATAAGAGGTTCAGTTATTATTATAAATAATAATGCTAGGATCATTCGGTTTAAAAATCGTTTTTTGCTTGTGTTATCAATAGGAATTTTAGGATTAAAAATGGATATATCAAATACAAATTTACCAATTTCGACATTTTTCTGCTAAGTATGACATAATATGTTAAAGTGATGATAGCAATGAAGGGGGAAATAGATTTATGGCAAAATTGACACAAGAAATTTTACGTATCGGAGTATGCGATGATGAAGAGGACGCCATAGAAACCATTAGTGGGGCTATTAAAAATGCAAAACTGGGATTAGATGTAGAAATCTATACTTTTAACAATGGGAAAGATCTTGTAGAATTTATGAATGATTCACCATTTCTACATTATATTTTCTTAGACATTATTATGGAAGGGATGTCTGGTATCGAAGCGGCAAAAAAAATATTAGAGAAACGTCCGGAAACACAGGTGATCTTTGTCAGTAATTCTAATGAGTATATTGAAGAATCTGATAGATTAGGTGCCTTTAATTATTTTCTAAAAAGTGATAATGTCAATATGATTCCACGTGATTTAAGTAGTGTGGTGAATGAGTTTGTTCGTTCAGCGATGTTTATACGTGCTAAATCTAAAGAATTAGGCATTGTTGATGTTCTTATATCAGAAATACTTTATGTCGAAATTTTTGATCGAACACTGTATATTCGTACAAAAAGTGTTAAAGAAGAATGCGTGACGGATTTAAATACTATTATTCGATTAGGACATTATTATGATTTTGGGGAAGCACGTTTACATACGGTGGTTAATTTTGAACATGTTGTTGAGATTGGACGCACTTATGCCATGTTATCGAATGGAGAGAAAGTCTGGATAGCAAAAAGAAAATATAAAGACTTTAAAGAAAAATATCAAAGATATTTAGAATTAAGACAGTTAGATTTTAATTATCAAAAAAACAATAGAATTGGTCGATATCGTAGTGTAGAGGTCATCAGAACGATTAAATAATCTATCCAAAAGAAAAGGTAACTATCTATTGAGAGGTTATCTTTTTTTATGAGAAATTTGTCTAAAAAAAGGTTTAGAAATCTATCTTTTTATGATATATTTGTAAAGTAGAATGATAAGAAAGATGGAGATAGAATGCAGAAGAAAATACATCAACTTGTATTGCTAGGATTAGATCTAATATGGTTTTATATGCTTTTACGTTTGTTTAAAATGGATCAATGGTTTATTTATCGTTATGCCTGTATCTTTGTCATGTTTAATGGTGTTTTTGGGCATTATTCAATGAATAGTTATTTGATTTGGGATGAATTAAAGGTTTTAGTGAA
>CANPGX010000043.1 GCA_947573745.1 uncultured Erysipelotrichaceae bacterium
GCTGTTCTTAAATACATATATCCTTTTATATGTGCAGGAATACCGACTTCATGAAGTATTTCTGTAATTTCATTTTCAATTTTAACACGATGATATTTTTCTGATTCATCATTTTCCATCGTTGAATTATGATTAAAAATATTTGTGGTACTACTTAAGTTAATTAAAACAGATGTAAAATACTCCATATTTAAAGGGGCTTTAAAATAATAACTAGTGCCTAATTTTTCTAATGTCTGACTTTGAATAAGATTAATAAAATTTGATACACATACAACATGTTTAAAATGACATTTTTGATTTTCTTTTAATCGACTAAGAACACCTAATCCGTCAATTTCAGATAAAGTTAAATTTAAGATAAGAATATCTCCTGTGACTTTTGGAAGAATAGCTAAAGCCTCATTGCCTGAAGTAGCATGCCCAATGATCTGAAAACACCCATTTTTATCTAAAGCACTTTTCATCTTATCATAAATTTCCTCATTCTCTTCTACAATAAATAACTTAAGTTTTTCCATAATATTTCTTTTTTCAATATTTTAATCTTTCTAGCAAGTCTATTATAATATAAGTTTGAAAATTTTAAATACATTTCATCGAAATTAAATAAAATATATCTAAAATTTATGGCGAATAAAGTAGAATGTTACTTGCTTCGACAAAAATATCTTCCAAGATGTCATATTTTGTTTATTTTTATCTGTATATTAAAAGGGTAAAATAAATTATTTTACCCTAATTTTACTCACCTTGTTGATAACTGTTTTCAATCATCCATTCAATATATAACCCATAACCTGTCATAACATCCTGAGTACTTACATGTGTAATACATCCAATAAGTTTACCATTTTGAAAGATAGGACTACCACTCATTCCTTGGACAATACCATTTGTTTTTTCCAATAAACGTTGATCTGTTACTGTAAAAGTAATCCCTTTAATATCACTTTTATCTTGCTTTTTTAAATCTGTAATCATGATATCAAATTTTTCAACTTTTTGATTTTCTATTACAGTATAAATATAAGCAGGACCTAGTTCTATTTCTTCCATAGAAGCAGTTTCGACAAGAGTTTGTTCAGATTTCGTTAATGAATCATAAGTTCCAAAAACACCATATTCATTATTTTCTTTAATCGTCCCAATGTGATGTTCTTTGTCTAGCTTTGCAATTTTTTCACCGGGTTGACCATTTTCACTCTGAACAATATTCAAAACATAAGATTGAAATAAATCCCCATCTACTGTTCTAAAATAAGGCATACTTTGATCATTCATAGAATGACCTAAACACCCGAAAGTATGATTTTCAGGGTTGTAGTAAGTAATTGTACCTATGCCTGTCAAACTATCTCGAATAAATAATCCAGTACTATAAGTTTGTTTGACATCATCATAGTAAACTTTTAATGGCTGTTTAAGGATATCTCCTTGACGATGAAGTGTTAAAATAATTGAAGTGTCTGCATGTATGGCACTTTCAATTTTTTCAACTAACTCTGACATATTTGTTATGCTCACACCGTTAACCTCAGTAATGATATCTCCACTTTTAAATCCATGCTGGCTAGGATCATAATGATCCATTTCCTCAATAATATACGTATCTGTAATGACAACCCCTTGGTAATTTAAGACAATACCAATAGATTCTCCTCCAGGTATAAGTTGATAGGCTTGAAGAGATAATGTATTCAGCAGCATCCCCAATATGAGCATTGAGGAAAGGACTAGTTTTTTAAAAAACATAGCTGCCTCCTTTAAAGTAACTAGCTAATTACAGTATAGTTTGGCAGCTTCTATTTTTTTTAAACCTTTTTTTGTAATAGTTTTCTTGCGTTATCGATAGCTTCCTGACTCACAGAATCATCTGAAAGCATTTTTGCAATCTCATAAACACTCTGTTGCTCATCTAATAATTCAACTTGTGTCAAAGTTTTTTCATGACTAATTTTTTTACTCACATAATAATGATGTGTTGCATAAGCAGCTACTTGTGGTAAATGCGTTACACAAATCACTTGAAGATGATTGGAAAGTAAATTCATTTTTGCACCAATAGCACTAGCTACTTTTCCACTTACCCCAGTATCAACTTCATCAAAAATGATTGTATCTAAAGATGAAGAAGATACCGTTGTACATTTAATGGCTAACATGATACGAGACATCTCTCCACCTGAAGCGATTTTTGATAAAGGTAATAGTTTTTGTCCTTTGTTTGTAGAAATATTAAAAGTAATCTTATCTATACCATGAACATTTAAATCTACATTTTCTATAATCACTTTGAAGACACATTGTGGCATATATAAATCATGAAAATGATGCATGAGCTCTTTTTCTAACTTTAATGCTGCTTTTTGACGAACAAGATGCATTTTTTTGGCTTGATCCAATGCTTTCTTTTCTAATTCACTTACTTCCAGCTTAGCTTGGGATAAATATTCATCTCGATGTTCGATCAATGCTATTTTTTCAAGCATTTTATTTCTTGCTTCTTCAACTCTTTCTATAGAAAAACCATATTTACGATAAAGTTTATTGATTAAAAACAAACGTTATTGTATTTCATCTAAACGCTTTTCATCATAATTCAAATGACGATAAACATTTAAAAGACTTTCATAATTATCAACCAGCTGATAATACAAATCCATATATTGATCATAAATTTCTTGAAAATCTTGATCATCAGAAAGTTGCTCTAAAGCTTTTGAAACAGACTGTAAGGCACTTAAAGTACCTTCATCATCCATAAGATGTGTAATTAACTGAACTTTATCATTGATTTTTTCAAAATTTTGCATTTTCTTTTTTTCTGCTTCCAGCTCTTCTTCCTCACCTTCGATTAAATGAGCATCTTCTATCTCTTGAACACACGCTTGATAATATTCAATTTGTTCAACATCTAATTCTTCATTTAGCATATGTAAATATTCTTTCTTCTTAGAAATATAGTTTTGATAAAGCACAGTATATTCCTCTTTTAATGGTTCTAGCTCTGTTTGACAGTACTGATCAATAAAATGGATATGCTTTTTTTCATCTAATAAATCTTGATTATCAAATTGAGAATGAATATCTACTAAAAAAGGAACGATACGCTTTAAAAGAGCATTAGAAACAACACGGTAGTTCAAACGGCAAACAGCTTTACCATCCCGATGAATTTCTTTAGATACTATGAGTTCTTCATCATCTTCAATACCTGCTTCATTTAAAAGATCTTTTATAGCATGATCATCGTGAAGATAAAAATGACCTTCAATAAAGGCTTTATCCTCATGATTTTGAATCATATTGACATTTGCACGTTGACCTAAAAGTTGACCAATAGCATCTATGATAATAGATTTTCCAGCACCAGTTTCACCTAATAAAACACTCATGCCATGATTAAATTCAATTTCAACATGATCTATGATAGCAAAATGATCAATGATTATTCTTTCTAACATCTCTATCACCCCTTATTCATGAAAAACTTGATGTGCTTGTAATACAACTTGATGGATATCTTTGTCAATAGATACTCCATTCTTTTTAAAATGTGCTAAAAATTCGATATTTCCTTCACCACCAGTAATAGGAGAATAAGATAAATTTAATAAATTCAACTGACAAGAAGCAGCATATTCAATCACTTGTGTAATCACTTTTTCATGAATAAGCTTATCTTTTACAATTCCTTTTTTTCCCACTTCTTCACGTCCAGCTTCAAATTGAGGTTTAATTAAAGCCACAACTTCACCTTGATCTAAAAGAATACTAGATAAAGGCGGAAAAATATGCTTAAGTGAAATGAATGAGACATCTATAGATGCAAATGTAGGTAATCCTGATTGAAACATATCAACCGTAGCATAACGAAAATTTGTTTTTTCCATCACAATAACTTGCGGATGATTGCGTAACTTCCATACTAGCTGATTGGTGCCCACATCTAATGCATAAACAAGCTTTGCACCATTTTGTAGTGCACAATCAGTGAAACCACCTGTAGAAGAGCCAATATCCAGCATAATTTGATTTTTTAATGAAATAGAAAATTCATCTAAAGCTTTTTCTAGTTTAAGTCCTCCACGAGAAACATATTTTAAGGTTTGTCCTTTAACGATCAATGGAGTATGAATATCTATTTTAGTTCCTGGTTTGTCAATACGATCATATTGATCATAGACAATTCCTTCCATAATGGCGCGTTTTGCTCTTTCCCTAGAATCAAAAAATCCTTGTTGCACTAATAAGACATCTACTCTTTCTTTACCCATTGATAAGCTCCTTTACTTTATTATCTAAAGCTTTTAAATCTATTTTCTCAAATTGTTCTAATTCTGCGATTTTTCCTTGTGGACTAAAATGATCTTGAATTCCTAAAACATGGATAGCTACATCTATTCCTTGACTTTGATAATATAATAAAATTAAACTATTCAATCCACCATATATCAAATTCGTTTCATAAACTAAAATCGGGCAATGATAAGTAGCTAACATATTCAACATAGCTTCATCTAAGGGTTTGATAAATCGTGCATTAACAATGATAATATCCTGTTGATCATACATCTTTTTAATCTGTGAAAGTTTTTCACCATAACTGATAATAATTAATTGTGGTTTATTACATGTTTGAAGTATTGTCCATGAACCAATTTCAATATATTCATGTACAGAAGTTTCATCATCAAAAATACTTGACCTACTAATACGCATAAAATAAGGACGATCCGCTTTTTTAAAAGCTGTATTCATATACATTTTTGCTTCTTTGGCACAACTAGGGCACCCAATGACGATATTAGGGATAGCTGATAAAAAACTGATATCAAAAACACCATGATGTGTTTCACCATCTTCACCTACAAGTCCACAACGGTCTATACTGACAAAAGCAAAAGTATTGATACGTGCTAAATCGTGATTAATTTGATCATATGCACGTTGTAAAAAAGAAGAATAAATAGACACAAAAGGTTTTTTCTTTGAAACGGATAATCCAGTCACAAAAGTCATCGCATGTTCTTCAGCAATCCCCACATCAAAGCATCGTTCAGGATACACATTAAATAACTCACGCATTTTAGAGCCTTCGATCATAGCTGGCGTAATTGCAACAATATCTTGATCTTGTTTCATAAGTTGCAATAAATGATGAGAAATACATTCACTCCAGCTGATCTCACCTTCCTGATAAGAGGTTAACATCTTCCCTGTGACAATATCAAAAGGAGCTACCCCATGCCATTTTCCTGTTTGGTCATGTTCAGCATATGGATAGCCTTTCCCTTTTTTGGTGAGCACATGAACAACAACACTTCCAGGAATATCTTTCGCTTTTTCAAAAGCTCTAAAAAGATCTCTAAAATCATGGCCATCTATAGGCCCTAAATAATCTACACCAAATTCAGTAAAAATAGTATCTTGAACAACTTGATTTTTAATATAATTTTTCACATTTCTTGAAAAATCATAGAGCCATTTTCCATATTTAGACTGATTTAAAAAAGCCTTGTATTCATGTTTGGCTTTATTGTAGTTGACATTGATTCTTAAATGAGCCAAAAATTGATCAATAGCACCTACATTCTTTGATATTGACATTTGATTATCATTAAGAACAATAATCACTTTAGAAGATGTAGAACCAAGATGATTTAATGCCTCTAAAGACTCACCACCCACCATAGCGGCATCCCCAATAACGGGAATAATCGCATAGTCCTCATGATTAAGATCTCGTGCAAATGCCATCCCCACCGCAGCTGATAAAGCCGTTGAAGAATGTCCAGCTTCCCAAACGTCATGAATACTTTCTTTTCTTTTTTGAAATCCAGACATACCATTAAATTGCCTTAATGTGTCAAATGAGCGAGCTCTGCCTGTCAAAATTTTATGAACATAGGATTGATGACCAACATCAAAAAATATTTTGTCTTTTGGACTATCAAATGAATAATGCAAAGCCATTGTTAATTCAACAATACCTAGATTACTCGATAAATGTCCGCCTGTTTTAGAAACATGATGAATTAAAAAATCTCGAATATCCTGAGCTAATAAATTTAATTCATCGATAGATAAATCTTTTAAAAATGAAGGATCTTGAATGTCATATAAATTCATACTATTTTTCTCTTTTGATTAATAAATTTAAATATTGTTCTATTTTAGAACTATCTATAGTTAATTGATTTAATAAATCCTTGATTTCTGCAAAATAAGTATTCACATGATCCCTCGCTAAGTCTAATCCCATTAAAGATACATATGTCGCTTTATGATGGTTTTCATCACTACCTATTGTTTTTCCTAAAACATCTTGTTGACCAATAACATCTAAAATATCATCTTGAATTTGAAAAGCTAATCCTAACTTATATCCAATTTGCTCCCATATAGAAAGTTGTGATTCTCCTACAATTTCCCCAGCCATCACAAAAGGTGCTTTGATCAAACAACCTGTTTTGTGTTCATGAAGATCCTGTAATTGCTCTAAAGAAGGCCTTTGATTTTCAAAGTAAAGATCTTGTTGTTGTCCATAAATCATCCCTTGAATCCCACTATATGTATAAAGTAATTGACACATTTTTAATTTTAAATGTTGTGATAATGCACTATTTAAAATGACTAAACAGGCTTCATTCAATAATGTATCTCCAGCTAAAATCGCTGTAGCTTCATTAAACTGTTTATGACATGTAGGTCTTCCACGTCTTAAATCATCATCATCCATGCCAGGCAAGTCATCATGAATCAATGAATATGTGTGTATCATCTCAATAGCACAGGCAATATCTACATATTTTTCATAGGGAAAATGATATGCTTCCAACACTAAAAGAAATAAAATGGGTCTCATACGTTTTCCAGGAGCAAGCAAAGAATATCGCACTGCTTCCTTAACGGGTCCATCCTTAAAAGAGCGTGTAATTGTATCTAAACGCTCATGAATAAGCTGCAAATAGAGTTCCATCATTAGGACTCCTTCTCCTCAAAATCTGTAAGTTGTTGATTGACTAAGATCTTGGCTACCTTTTCTTCTAAGGATCCTATCATATGATGGCAAAATTGAGATAATTCAATCCCTTCTTGAAACAAATCAATACTTTTCTCCAAAGGAATTTGATTATCTTCTAGTTGACTAACAATTTGTTCAAGGCGCTTCATAGCATCTTCAAATGATAAATTTTCCATATTCTTCCTCCTATTTGATCATAGCCTGCTTATTTCCATCTGCAAAGCGTAATGTAATTTCATCATGCTCATGAAGCTGTGATGAAGACTTCATTAATACATCGTCTTTATATACTAATGTATACCCTCGTTTTAAAACATTCAAAGGACTAAATGCATCCATTTTCACAACATTGAAAGCTAACTTTTGCTTTTTTTCATGAAAAAGATTTTCAATATTTTGGTTTAATTGCATCGTTACCTGATTTAAATCATTTTTTTGATGCGTTCCCCATTGTTGTGCTAAAGACGAAAAACGTTGTATGATCACATCAAGTTTTTGTCTTTCCATTTTTAAATGTATCGGTATATCATGATGAAGTTTTTCATCAAGATGATCTAACATCATACTTTTTTCTTCTAAATAATGAGGATAATTTTTTAGGATATAATGATGCGTATACTGAGATAACCTATTTTTATGTTGATCGATTTTCTTTTTGATCAAGACGTTCAAATATTGTTGATTTTTTAAAATTTGTCCTAAAACCTCACGAATATCTGGAACTGCCATCATAGCAGCCCCTGTCGGTGTTGGTGCTACTTGATCACACACATAATCCACTAATGTTGTATCTACCT
>CANPGX010000044.1 GCA_947573745.1 uncultured Erysipelotrichaceae bacterium
TCAATATGATCCCCTTTTTTGACTTTTACGGCTTTAATCTTTTGTTTTTCAATGACTAAATCGACAAGTTTAGTTTCAAACATGATCGTAGCACCTAAATCTAACAAAGCTTCTCTCATCTGCCTAACAATTTCTCTTAAATAATCTGTCCCTATATGAGGTTTGGCCTCATATAAGATATCTTTAGGCCCACCATATTCCACAAAGGTTTTGAGCACTTGCATCATGCGTGGATCATTGATTCCTGTCATTAATTTTCCATCAGAAAAAGTGCCTGCTCCCCCTTCTCCAAACTGGATATTGCTTTCTGTATTGAGTTGACGATGTTCAAAAAAGTTTTCTACACTTTGAATTCTTTTTTCAACACACTCGCCTCTTTCGATGACCACAACATCATTGCCTGCTTTAGCCAGAGACAAAGCACAGAAAAGTCCTGCTGGTCCACTACCAACAACGATGATTTTTCCATGAATCTTTTCAATAGGTTCCCCTTGATAGACAGGGGTTTTAATTGCATGGTATTTCTTGATATATTTTTCTTCATGATCGACTTCAATATCAAAGCTACAAATAAAACGAAGATGTGGTTTTCTTCTAGCATCCAAAGACTTCTTCACCAGTCGACATGAATGAATCTGATGAGCAGGAATATTTAATTTTTGTGAGATAATCTTTTTTCCGTCTTGGTGTATTTGATCTAAAGATACGGAAACTTGGTTAATTCTAATCATAATAACTCCTTTTGAAGAATAGCTTTGCCTACATGATAGCCACAAGCAAAGGCAAAGTGTAAATTATAGCCACCACAATCACCATCAATATCGAGTAATTCTCCTATCACATAAAGCCCTTTTTCTTTAATAGACTCTAAATCTGCATTCACTTCTTTTAAAGATAATCCGCCAGCCATAACCTGTGCTTGCTTAAAAGAACGTGTTCCTTTAATCGACCAACGCCAATGTTTTAATAAATGAGCTAAGGCTTCATTGGATAAATGAGCATATTGTTTTTCAAAAAGTACCGCCAGTTTCATAGGTAATAAACCTTTAAAAAAGACATCTGGTGATAAAGTTCTTCTTTGATGTAATAAAGTAATCAGCTCTGTTTCACTGAAATCATCAAAGAGATCTATCTCTATCGCTAATTCTTTTGGCGATAAAGAAACAGCTCTAGATAACTGCATGATGGCAATGCCAGAAAGTCCGTATTCTGTAAAAAGCAATTCTCCTTTTTCTTGTCGCATTGTCCTCTTACCATCATAAAGCGTAAAGGTTCCTTTAATGCGTACACCTTTCAGTTGAGGATAAGTTTTTTGAGTTTCCAGAGGGACTAGGCTAGTAGATAAAGGGACCATCGTATAACCTTTTTCTTTTAAAAGTCTATACATCGTATTTTGAGTACCTGATAATTCCCCTGCTTGACTGCCCGTTGCCAAAACAAGCCAATCTGCTTTAAAATCCTGTAAAGTTGTTTTGATAGTATAATATCCATTTTGATAAGTATAATCTAAGACTTGGGTATCCAGATAAACATGAACATGATCTAAAAAAGACGATAAGCAAGCCACCACACTTGTAGCCTGTTCACTGCGAGGATAAAGTAAATCCTGCTGATATTTTGTTTCAAGACCACAGCGTTTAAAAAAAGCTACTGCATCAAAATTCAAAAGAATATTTTCAATCTTCTGATCAATACCACCATGATAATGTGCTAACGATATCGCACGATGACTAAGATTAGCTCTTCCATTTCCGGTGGCTAACAATTTACGTCCCACTTTAGTATTTTGTTCTAGAACGACAATGTCCAACTCTGTCTTTGCTTCTAACTGTAACGTTGCAACCAAAGCCAAAGAAGAAGCACCCGCACCTACAATCACGATTCTTTTCATGGATATCACCCTTTATCATTATATAAAAATTACATGCATTTGGCTATAAAAAGAAAAATATTGAAAAGCACTATAAAAAAAGATATAATACTTGAGTACATGAGATAGGAGGAAATATTATGGGTAGAGCTCATGAAGTAAGAAAAGCCGCTATGGCGAAAACAGCTGCCATGAAAGCCAAACTTTATTCACGCTATGGTAAAGAAATTTATTTAGCCGCTAAAGCAGGCGGTCCTGATACAACAGCCAATTTAGCTTTAAGAAGTATTGTTGACAAAGCCAAAAAACAACAAGTTCCTGCTGATGTCATTAAAAGAGCTATTGATAAAGTTAAAAGTGGTGTTGCAGAAGATTATGAAGAATTACAATTTGAAGGCTTTGGTCCCGGTAATTCAACTGTGATCGTTAAATGTCTCACAAATAATGTCAATCGTACCATTTCACAAGTTCGTCCTGCCTTCCAAAAAGCAAGATCAAAATTAGGTGCTGCAGGTTCTGTATCTTACCTATATGACACAAACGCTGTCGTTTTATTTAAAGGATTAGATGAAGAAGCTACACTTGAAGCTTTAATCAACGCTGAAGTCGACGCTAAAGAAATCGAAGCGCATGATGATGGTTCTATTGAAATTACTGGTGAACCAACTGATTTAAATAATATTAAAGTCGCTATTCAAGCTGTAAAACCTGATGTTGAATTTGAAGTGGACGAAATCACCACAACACCTCAGGACACGGTAACCCTTGAAGGAGAAGATATGACTTTATTTGAACGTCTCATGAATTTATTAAATGATTGTGAAGACGATGATCAAGTATTCCATAAAGTTGAAAATTATGATGAAGAAGGAGAATAGTCCATGGACTATTCTTTTTTCTTATGAATAAATTCTTCTTTTAAGCATAAAAAAAGACCTCTTACAGGTCATTTTTTATTCTACAACTTTTTTACCACGATAAGAACCGCAATGTTTACAAACTCTATGACTTAAAGTGTATTCACCGCATGTAGGACAAACAACTAAAGCAGGTGCTTCAAGTTTATCATGTGTTCTTCTTTTTCTTTTTGCTGTCTTAGACACTCTTCTAAATGGTACTGCCATGATGTATTCCTCCTTTTACTATCTATCCTTAAAATAATCTTTAAGTTTCGCTAATCTAGGATCAATGTCATCTTCTAGATTTTGATTTTCATCTTCTTCACTCATCATCTTCCAGCCTTGACCTGTCGTTTTAATTTGAGCTCCCTCTTTCACAACACGTGTTGGCACTTCCATCATAATGTTTTGGAAAATGACTGGCGTTATGTCTACCACTTGCCCTTTAACTTCAATCACATCTTCGTCGTCAGGTGCTTTCTCAAAGGCAAATACTTCTGTTGATTCCATTTCAAATGGATATTCAACTTCTTCTAGTGTGAGTGCACATGGTAAGATCATGATACCCTCCACCTTCATGTCAACGTAAAGACGATGATCTTTTGATTCAAGATGACCATTTCCACAAACATGAATGTTCTTCAAACCATTAATCGTAGATAATGATTCAAACATCTCTTTGGGAAATTCAAATTCATCTTCGAATACAAAATTCCCATCTTTTTGTTTTATGAGCCATTGTAAATTCCATTTCAAAAAGAATCACCTCAACTAGCGCGTAATATATTATATAGAAAAATATGACATAAGTCAATGTTTAAATCACATTTACAGCATACTTTTCCAAACCTTTTTCAGTATACACACATTTACCTCCAACGTCAACAAAAGATATGATGAATACAATACTTTTCAAAAAAATTTGAATGGAATAAAGCGATATGATAAGATAAAAAAGAAAAGGAGATTACTATGAAAGTCGCAGGTATCATTGTTGAATATAATCCCTTTCATCAAGGGCACCAATTACATATCCAAGAAACAAGACGCATTACCCAATGCGATCTTTTAATTGCTGTGATGTCTGGTAGCTTTACACAACGTGGTGAATGTGCCATTACTGATAAATGGCAACGAACGAAAGTAGCTTTAGAGCAACAGGTCGATCTTGTTGTTGAACTTCCTTTTGTTTACGCATGCCAAAGTGCTGATTATTTTGCTCATGGAGCCATCACGATTCTTCATGATCTAGGTATCACCGATCTTGTCTTTGGTAGTGAACAGTCTACCGCCACTGAGCTTATCCATATTGCTAAGACACTCACCCATCAGGAAGCCTATTACCAACAAAAAGTAAGACACTATCTTTCTTTGGGGCATAACTATGCTAGTGCTTGTCACTTAGCTTTACAAGATTTAGGATTACCTTCTTCTATTCAGCCCAATGACTTATTAGGACTAAGCTACGTTAAAGAAATCATTGCTCAGCAATATCCAATACGTATTCATACCATAAAACGTCATGGTCATTTTCACGATACAACTTTAAATGCTTATAGTGCTTCTAGTTTAAGATACGCTTTAAAACATCATCAATCCATTCACGGATTGACTCCTATGGCAGATATTCTTGAACAATATCCTTGTTTTTTCTTGGAAGATTACTATCCTTATCTTCGTTATAAACTCATCACAACTTCTCATCATGAACTTAAGAAAATTCATCTCATGGAAGAAGGATTAGAAAATTTATTGAAGAAAAAAATAACTGATAGTCATGATATGGAAAGTTTTATTGAATCATTATGTACCAAGCGTTATACCAAAACACGTCTACAAAGAACCATCGTTCATCTTCTTATGAATAATGATCGTTCTTTCATCATGGAAGCCATGAAACAACCTTATATTCGTCCTTTAGGGATGAATGCTCTTGGACAACAATATTTAAATCACAGAAAGAAACAGCTTCATATACCCCTCCTTACAAACTATACATCCTCTCATATAGCGATGCAATTAGAATATCAAGCTGCTTGCTTACTGGCTTTATTACTCCCTATAGATCAACAAGAAGATTTTTTAAAGCAAGAAAGAAAAAGTATCCCTATCCTACAAAAATAGGTCGTAGCATTTATCTACGACCTTATTTCATAATGAGGTAATTCAATTTTTCCACTTTCATAAATCAATGGTACGATATAGTCTATATAAGCTTTTTTAATTTGTTTATTTTCAGTATCGATCCATTCCATAGGAAACTTTTTCACATCATTAGCCACATCCTCAATAGGCACTGTCGTCATTTGCTTTTGATCTAGAAAACTTACCATCACTCCTGATTGATTTTCTAAAGCACAATGTAAGGCATAGGCTCCTACTTTAAAAGCATTTTGACGATCGACCAAACTCACTAGATGAGCAGCACATCTTTGTAAAGTGCTTAATTGGATAGCCCTCACTTTACACTGACATGTCTGCAAGACCCATTCTTTTAAGATGTTCGAACATCCATGATGTGAACTATGTCCAAAAGCATCTTTTTGTATACCCGTATCAAAGGCATGGATTTCCTGATCAAAATGAAGACCTTCTGAAACAGCAATCATACAATGATTTTTTTGTTTTAATACCCTTTGAACATGTTCAATAAAGCAAGACCGGTTAAAAGTATCCTCAGGCAAATAAATCAAATCTACAGTATGAGGATATACCTCATTCACTATTTGTGCTGAAGCCGTCAACCATCCAGCATCTCTTCCCATAATTTCTACAATCGTCACGGCTTTTTGTGGATAAACAACACTATCTAAAGCAACTTCTAATAATGTGGTTGCCACATAGTGACAAGCCGAAGGATATCCTGGTGTCACATATGTCTTTAAATCATTATCAATCGTTTTAGGAACACCCATAAAATGAATATTAGAATGTACCTTCTTAGCATAGTGACTCAAAATTTTGATCGTATCCATCGAATCATTCCCACCAATATAGAAAAAATCTGTAATTCCATGTTTTGTCAGGATATCGATGATTTTTTGTTGTAGCGCCTGATCCTCTGGTTCAATTTTAAAGCGACATGATCCTAGGTACATGGATGGTGTTTCCATCAAACTTTTTAATTGATGTTCATCTTGAAATAATCGTAAATCGATCCATTGTTCTTCCAATAAACCGGCTATACCATGAACCATACCATAAACTTGATCATATCCCGCTTGAAAAGCACTTTGAATGATCCCTGCTAGTGAAGCATTGATCACTGCCGTAGGTCCTCCAGATTGCCCTATCATACACTTACGTATCATTGTTTTTCTCCTTTGATTAATCGGAAAGGTCCTCCCCATGCGTCTTGATGACTTTTTGATACCAATAGAAAGAATCTTTTTTCAATCTTTTCATAGTTCCTGTACCATCATCTTGACGATCAATATAAATAAAACCATAACGTTTTGACAACATACCTTCACTGGTAGAAACAACATCCATGGCTGCCCAAGTAAGATAACCTATCAGATCCACACCATCTTGAATCGCTAAATCAATCTGTTCAATATGTTGTCTTAAATAATCAATACGATAATCATCATGAATTTTTCCATCGACCACTTCATCAGGTGTTCCTAAACCATTTTCCACAATCATGATCGGTTTCTCATAACGTTCATATAATTCATTCAACATACTTCTAATACCCTGAGGATCCACTGTCCAGCCAAAGGCTGTTTCTTTTAATTGAGGGTTATTTTTTACACCCGTAGAAGAAACGACAGAGGTACGATAATAAGAAGGCGCAATGAAATCCAAGGTATTTTCTTGAATCATTTTCATATCTTCCGATAACATCACTGTATGATATTGTTTCAGTTCATCAAGGAAGTAATATGGGAAGCTTCCTTTGACCATGACATCTGCATAACGACTATCTTTTCTTCTTTCTTGAATCATCGCCATATAATCTTCTGGTGAAGAAGTTAGAGGATAAACAGGAGTCGCTGCAATCTCACATCCTACCTTGAGTGAAGCATCTATATCATGACATGTTTTGACAAGGATAGCGTTAGCTAATAATTTATGGAAAATACATTGATGAAGCACTTCTTCTCTATCTTTTCCTTCTGGAACAAGGGTTCCGCCTACCATGTATAAAGCATGATTCATGCCATTGATTTCACAAAATGAGATCCAATATTTCACTCTATCATGATATCGTTGTACAATTGTTTCAACATAGCGTTGATATAAAGAGACCACTTTACGATTATAAAAACCATTATAACGTTTAACAACCCATAAAGGCATATCAAAATGAATCGTGGTAATAATAGGTTCAATACCATATTTTAACAACTCATCGATCACATGATCATAAAATGCCAAACCAGCTTCATTAGGGGTTTCATCTTCATCACCTTTTGGAAAAATACGTGACCATAAAACAGAAAAGCGTAAAGCTTTAAAACCCATTTGAGCATACAAAGCAATATCTTCTTGATAATGTTCATAAAACTCAACACCATCTCTTGATGGATAAAAAATATCTTGTTCGTGAATATAATCTTCTGGATCATTCAAATAACGTCCACGTCCTCTTCCTTGAGGGATCATATCCACCACTGTTTCACTACGGGTTGAAAATCCACCTTCACACTGTCCACCGCTAATAGAACTTCCCCATAAAAAATCTTGTTTAAAATGTGCCATTTTTGCTTCCTCCTTGATGACATACTGCATCGATGATTGTTTCTTGATCCAATCCATATTTCTTCATTAATGCCTGTAGCGTACCACTTTCACAAAATGTATCTTGAATCGCTATTGGATACACTTTGTCACAAGAAACCCATTCACAAACTGCACTGTATA
>CANPGX010000045.1 GCA_947573745.1 uncultured Erysipelotrichaceae bacterium
GTTTTTCCCCATCATAAAATCCCAGATAATACTTATCGCACATTTCCTTGTTGGGCGGAAGCGCGTTCATATCATCCATAATGCTCTGCTTAGATACCAATGGTGGACAGTATTGATAGTATAAACTGTTTTTATAGCATAATGCGTATATCTCTGCTACATCATCGACACACATCTTTCGAACAAGATATTGATTTGAGAATAACGAAACATTCATTTTTCTTCTCATCCCCAAACATTTAAATCATCATTTAATGACTTTTAAATTTAAAATATGTTATTCTTCCCAAGTTACTAAAACATCATCTTCTATTTTTGAAGCATCAAAACGATAATGTGCACTCACCGAGGCACGCTTTAAAAAATCTTCTTCTCGCCGTAATTGTCCACTATTATGAAGAATATAGGTTCGTCCTTCACGATTACGACGATCAGAAACAATACCAATATGGTCATTATCACCAAAGATGACAATATCTCCTGGTTGCCAAGATGCAAGATCCTTTGTATCAGTGGTTAAGGACAAAGCATAAGTTTTAAAAAAAACATGTAAATTGACAACACGTCTAAAATCGATATTTTTATCTCTTATCGTTACATGAGCATAGGCTTCTGGTCTTTCTTGAATATCTTGATTGACCATCTCTCTTAAATTATAACCTGCTTCTTTAAAAGCACGCCAGATGACATCGGTACAAACACCGATATCATCAGGTGGGAACCCACCATCATAATAAGCACTATGATATCGTGGATGATTGTTGGCATCTTTTCTTGCACCTAATAAGAAATCTGTATAATCATCTATCCCATTTTGATTAAAATCTTCAGCGCTATAAATCGTATCAATAGAGAAATCTTTTGCATGATAATATCGATAAGGCAATAGATTATAATAATCGGCAACCCATAAAACAAGCATAAGCATAGGTATTAAGATCAACCAGATCTTTTTTCTCAATCTTTTCAAGGATATCACCTTCTTTAATTATCTTCATTATAGAAAATATTTCTATCAGAATCCATGATTTTTATCATCATTTTCGTTATAATAAACACGGGTGATCAATATGAATGAAAAAAAACTTGTTGAAGATTTATGTCTTTGGTATCAAAAATATGGACGTGATTTACCTTGGCGTCATAGTCAAGATCCTTATCAAATTTGGATCAGTGAAATTATGCTCCAGCAAACCCAAGTAGAGACGGTCATTCCCTATTATCAGCGCTTTATTCAGCAATTTAAAACAGTGAAAGATCTCGATGAAGCAAGTGAAGACGCTGTTTTTAAATGTTATCAAGGTTTAGGCTATTATCGTCGTGCCAAACATATGAAAGAAGCTGCTCATCAAATTATGACAGAACATCATGGTATCTTTCCTACAACCTATGATGACATCCATCAATTAAAAGGAATCGGTGACTATACAGCCAGTGCTATCGCATCTATCGCTTTTCAATTGCCTTATGGTGTCGTTGATGGTAATGTATTACGTATTTTATCACGCATTTATATGATCAAAGAAAATATCGCCACAACACAAGTTCATCAATCCATTCAAAAGAAAGTCAATCAACTTGTGCAAACAGCGAACCCTTCCATCTTTAATCAGGCCATGATGGATCTTGGAGCCACTATCTGTAAACCACGACATCCACTTTGTCATCTTTGTCCTGTTCAACAGCATTGTTTAGCCTACGCTACTTGCCAACAAGATGTTCTACCCATATCTATAAAAAAGAAAAATTACATCACAGGCATTCTTTCCTACCAAGATCGCTATGTTCTCATCAAGCAAGAGACCGGATTATTAGCCCATCTTTATGGCTTTATCCAATTTGATGATGAAAGTCCTTATCGATATATGGAACATTTAGAAGAAACCTACCATATAGACAGTTCTCTAAAAGCTTATATTCAAGATATCAAACATGTTTTTACCCATCGTATTTGGAAAATGCATGTCTATCATTTTATCCTTCATCAAAAACCCGATCTACCTTTATATACTTTAGAAGAAATAGCCCAACTTCCTATATCTAGTGCCCATCTGAAAGTTTGGCAAAGTTTTCTTAAAACACAATGATGAACCACCAGTCACAGCTGGTGGTTTTTAAAATTGAAATGGATCAAGGTATTCTTGTATAAAATCTATTCTATCAAAGATCGTTGGTTTAAAATAGCTGGTTATAGCACAAACAAAGTGATTGGAATGATTGATATAGATAACATTACCACTATTTCCAATCGCTGCATAGATCCCCTTTTCAGAATCTATGATCCACCATAATAAGCCATAATGCATATATCTAAATTTCTCATCCATTATTTGCGTTTCTTTTACCATTTCTTTGATCCATTTTGTAGAGATGATTTGTTTGCCATGGACATGACCACCATTTAAACATAACAAGCCTATTTTGGCCAAATCATTAGCAGACATACACAAACCATAACCAGCAGTACCTATTCCTTGTGGATCTCCAAACCAAATATGCTCTTTGGGTGTTTTTGACATGGTGAACGCCTTATGTTCTTCTGCAGTATTAGCTAAATAATGTTGATGCTCTATAATGCCTAAAGGTTCAAATAAATAATGATTAGCGAATGCTACTGGTGTCATATGACTGACTCTAGCAATGATGCCAGTAAGCACATGAAGACAGACCGTATTATATTTAAATTCATTCGTT
This sequence comes from uncultured Erysipelotrichaceae bacterium, assembly GCA_947573745.1. Taxonomy (GTDB): domain Bacteria; phylum Bacillota_I; class Bacilli_A; order Erysipelotrichales; family Coprobacillaceae; genus CANPGX01. Next base: position 2,695 of record CANPGX010000045.1, read on the forward strand.
ATACCTTTTCTACCCCCTATAAAATCTAATGAAGCCAATGTCCAGTCATCACTTGAACATACTTTAGTCCATGGATCATATTTGCACTTCAGTGGTGCTTTCATGGTCATTAAATGCCTTATGGTCACATCATAAATGGTTTTCTCTCCTCTTTTAACTTTATAATCTGGAAAATAATCTAATATTTTATCATCGATACTTTTGATTAGTCCTTTATCTACACATATCCCAATCAATAATGAGACAATACTTTTAGTAACCGACATGACATGAACCGCATCATTTTCTTGATAACTATTCCAAACATCAGAATATATTTTTTGATTATCCTTATAACAAACGATTTGACAAATATTAGGTTGTTCATTGAAAACCTTATTGTGAAATTCTACTTTTTCCATCATGATATCTCCTTTATTATTTTTTTATAATGATGAATTTAGATTTTTACAAGATCTGACGACATGGTTTTAAACACAATAAAAGCCAGTTAAAACTGGCTTTTATTATAATTCAAAATAAATGAAGAAAGCATCTCCTGTTGAATCATCAGCAAAGATTTCTAAATAAGATATTGAAAAATCTGTTGTACCTGCAGGGACTTCATAAATAATATGATATTGGCATTTTTCTGCTCGACCTAATTCATAAGAATCTGGCATAACACCTGAAACACCTTCTAATTCATCAGTTCCATAACCAAAATCTTGATCTCCTGGACCCCATTGAATTTGAAAATCACTGTTAAACATTGGTAATTTATCAGGGAAAGTATTTTTAATGCTGACAACCGCATCAATCAGTTGGTTTCCTTCTGAAGCGCGATAACCTTCATAAGAATCCACGAACTTAGCTGAATCTACGCTGAAGTCAAAAAATACAGTTTCTAATGTATCTCCAATACGACCTTCATAATTTTTTTCTTTCTTATCTGTCTCATTTTGTTCACTGGTAGGTTCTTTGGTTTCTAAATCTCCCACTGTCTTTTTTTGACATCCAGAAGCACAAATACCTAGGATAAAGACTAATAATAAAGTGACTATTCTTTTCATAAATTCCTCCACAATATCTTTATATTCATAGGATATCACAAAAAGTACCCTTTTTCTATCTTTTTCGATGAAAAAAAGTATTGTATGGGCTTTATTTATTGAGTTTTCTAAATAAAACCATCAGTTCATCGATTTTACGTTCAACATCGTCTTCATGAAAAGCTTCTTTAACACAACTTTGCATATGCTGGATGACGACCTCCTCGTTAGCTTTCTTGATCATAGCTTCAACTGCAAGCAATTGATTGGAAATATCAATACAATAACGCTCCTCATCCATCATTTTTAAAATACCTTCAATTTGTCCTTTAGCTGTTTTAAGTAGGCGCTCAGCTTTTTTGTGTTCTTCTTTCATTTTAACCCTCAATACGTGTTACAGTATAACCTGCTTCTTCAACTGCTTTTTTAAGTAAAGTATCCTCTAAATGATCTCCTTCAACTTTAGCTAAATGATCGTCTAAAGAGACTTCTACTTTCTGACATACACTTTCTAATGCTTTTTGCACATGCATTTGGCAATGTTGACACATCATGCCTTCAATATATAATGTTTTCTTTTCCATATTCTTTTTCTCCTTTTGATCTAATTCAATATTTTCTACTTTAAATTGACGTAATCTTAATGCATTGGTGACAACACAAACTGAACTCAAACTCATAGCGGCAGAACCAAACATAGGATTTAAAGATATACCCAATGGCAAATAAAATAAACCAGCTGCCAATGGTATTCCAATCACATTATAGAAAAATGCCCAGAATAAGTTTTCCTTAATGGTTCTAACCACTCGCTTACTTAACTTTACAGCATTCACAACATCCATTAAATCATTATGCATCAAAACAAGATCTGCACTTTCAATAGCAATATCCATACCTGCCCCAATCGCAATCCCTACATCTGCTCTTGTTAGACTAGGCGCATCATTCATGCCATCTCCCACCATTGCTACAATATGGCCTTCTTGCATATATTTGGATACGATAGCTTCTTTATCTTGTGGCAATAATTCACTGACAACTTCATCTAAATGAACTTGTTTTTGAATATACTGGGCACTTTCTAAACGATCGCCTGTCAACATGACCACTTTCATACCTAGTTTTTGTAAAGCTTGAATCGCCATTGGGCTTGTTTCTTTGATATCATCCATCAAAGTCACTGCACCTAAAACGTGGGTTTCATCTGAAATATAAAAAACACTCATACCGGGTTGAAAATTCATCTCTAATGGATTGGATAAGGCTTGATCTTGAACATACTTCAAATTAGAGATCACATACTTATGACCATCTACCTTTCCTTCGACACCGATACCCATCAAAGTTTTAAAATCCGATGCAGGTTTTAAGGATATCTTTTGTTGTCTGGCATATTCACAAATAGCGTAAGCTAATGGATGATCTGATAAAGATTCTAATGCATAAGCAATTTCTAAAAGTTTTTCTTTTGAAATCTGTTGGGCATAAACCTCTTGAACTTGTGGCTTTCCTTGTGTGATCGTTCCCGTTTTATCCAACAAAATGGTATCTACCTTACTCATCATTTCTAATCCGGCAGCTGACTTTGTCAGAATCCCATGTTTTGCGCCTTCACCCGTACCTACCATCATGGCAACAGGTGTAGCTAAACCTAAAGCACAAGGACATGAAATCACTAGCACTGAAATAGCCATATTTAATGCAAACTGCATTTCATAACCCATCATCATCCATACCACAAAAGTGATCACTGAAATGACGATGACTGTAGGCACAAAGATACCCGCTACTTTATCAGCTAAAGAAGCCATAGGCGCTTTTGAACTGCTCGCTTCTTCTACTAAAGCAATAATCTGTGATAATGTTGTATCTTCACCGATTTTTTCAACACATATACGCAAGGTCCCTTGCTGATTAACTGTCCCCCCTGTCACATGATCATCTACCTTTTTATCTACCGGCATGCTTTCTCCCGTCATCATACTTTCATCAACAGAACTATGTCCTTCAATGACACGTCCATCGATAGGAATATGGGTTCCTGGTTTAACTAAAACAATATCATTCAAACGTACTTGTTCTATCGGTTTTTCAATCATTTGATCATTTTCAATTACGATTGCTCTGGCTGGAATCAAATCCATCAATTGTCTAATAGCATCTCCAGTTTTTTTCTTGGATTTAGCTTCTAAATATTTTCCTAGTGTGATCAATGTCAAGATCATCACAGCGGATTCAAAATAAAGATTCATCATCATATGATGTGCTTGTTCCATCTGTTGATGTCCTAAAGACCACCCAATCACATAAATCGCATAAATACCATAAACTAAAGACGCCAATGAACCTAAAGCTATTAAAGAATCCATATTCGGTGCTCTTTGCCATAGGCGCTTAAAGCCATGAATGAAATACTGACGATTATAATATAATACAGGTAAAGTCAGCAAGAATTGTGTAAAAGAAAAAGAAATTGCATTTTCTACCCCTTCTAAAAAAGAAGGTAAAGGTAAACCAACCATATGTCCCATAGAAACATACATCAACAAGAACATGAAGATAAAAGAAATCTTTAATCTTTTTTTCATATCTTCTAATTCATCATCTTTCTGCACATTTTCCTTTTGTACATGTTCTCCCTTTAGAGTAGCTCCATAACCACCCTTTTCTACCGCTTCAATAATCATCGATGGATCCACTACTTGTGCATCATAAACGACGACCATATCATTGTTTAATAAATTGACATTCACTTCTTCTACACCTGATAATTTCCTGACACATTTATCAACGTAGCTACTACATGCACTGCATGTCATGCCAGTGACATCAAATTTTTGTTTCATTCTATCACCTCCTATACCCCTGTGGGGTGTTACACATTTCGTATTATACACTTTTTCAACGAAGAAACAATGAATTTGCTCCAAGAAATTCACAACTATGTTATAATGATAAAAATAAAACTTGGAGGTTTTTTATGAACAGAAAACTGATTTTAATGGATGTTGACGGAACGCTTTGTAATGATGAAGGATATGTTCCTGATTCAACACGCCGCGCTATTCAATTAGCACGCCAACAAGGACATCTTGTTTTTCTTTGCACGGGTCGTTCGAAAGCAGAACTCTATGATTTTATCATGGATGTTGGCTTTGATGGTGTCATCGGTGCTGGTGGTGGGTATGTAACCATTCATGAAAAGACGCTCTTTCATCATCTCATTAAACCAGAAAAAGTCCGCCATCTTGTTGACTTTTTTAATCAACATCAAATTGATTTCTATCTTGAATGCCATAGTGGTCTTTATGCCAGTCCCCATTTAGTGGAGCATTTAGAATACTTATGCTATGGTGATCTTTTACACGATCCTAAAGCACAACAAAAAAAATCAGAACATCCTAACGTCTTTATTTCTGCTATGATTGAAGGAGAAAATCTTTATCGTGATGATGTCAACAAAGTCTCTTTTCTAGATTCTGATGTACCTTTTGCATGTATTCAAAAAGAATTTGAAAAAGATTTCAATGTCATATGCAATGCTGCTCCTGGCACCTTACATAGTAGTGGTGAACTAGGAATTCCTGGTATTCATAAAGCGACAGCCATTGAAATTCTATTACAACACCTTCACTTTCCTAAAGAGGATACGATTGCCTTTGGCGATGGTTTAAACGATATTGAAATGTTGCAATTCTGTCATATCGGCATCGCTATGGGAAATGCTAAACAGGGATTAAAAGATATTGCTGATGATATCACACTCTGTTGTGATGAAGGTGGCATTGAAGCCTCCTTTAAAAAATATGGTCTTATTCCAGAAAATTAAACCTTTTTAACCAAAAAAGAACTTCAAGCATTAAGCTTAAAGTTCTTCTTTTTTTCTTCTGATCATATGAAGAC
>CANPGX010000046.1 GCA_947573745.1 uncultured Erysipelotrichaceae bacterium
TCCCTAAACTCATCAACACTTCCTGCATACGATCTCGATGACAATCGCATTCATAAGTTAGAGGCGTGGTTTCTAAAATATCAATATCTTCAAAAATCATAGAAAGTATATTTTCAGGACTTTTTCCTGCTTGAATCAATGAAGAAACAGATGGAAAATCTTTCATTTTTTCCTCTAAAAAGGCTATATCTTCTTCTGTTGCATCCGGTAAAAGTTGCAAGATAAAACCACCTGAGGCTTCAACATGGTTATCTGTTTCTACTAAAACTCCTAAAGAAACTACCGAAGGCACTTGTTCACTAGCAGCAAAATAATAAGCAAAATCTTCGCCAATCTCACCTGTTTGTAAAGGAACTTGTGAACTAAAAGGCTCTTTGAGACCCATATCTTTGATGACCTGTAAATAACCCTCTTTTCCTACAGCATAACCTACAGCTAATTTTCCACTATCATTATAAGTATAATGCGTACTTGGTTCACCCACAAATCCTTTAACTTTGCCATCACTATTGGTGACTGCCATCACAGTCCCAATAGGACCACCACCATAAATGTTCACTGTAAGACGTTCTGCATTTTTATTCATAGCGCCCATCATTAAGGTAGCACTCATCACACGACCTAGCGTTGCACTGGCTGTAGGCCATAAGCCATGAATCAATCTGGCATGATCACAAAGTTGTGTTGTACAGCAAGCAAAGGCACGAACATGATGGCTAGAAGATAATCCTCTTACTAAATAATCCTTCATCTTAACCTCCAAACATGCTTATTCCTGATAAAAGTACAGGAAGAATCATGGTGATCACTAAAATATAAATCACTATTTTTCTTGTTTTTCTACTCATACTAGCTCCTTATTGAAAAAAAGCGAATCATATCGCTTTATTTCATTTCATCTAATAAATCATCGACCTCATCTAAAGGTTCTAATTCTTTGGTTGCCTCTGGTGTACTTTCAGGCTGAATTTCAGCAAGTTCTTCTTCACTCATAGTCTTACCACTAACCTTTGGCATAACACCTGTGGCATAAAGACTTTCAATTTGCTCATTAGCCAATGTTTCATATTCTAATAAAGCATTCGCAATTAAAATCAATTTTTCTTGATTTTCTTGAATGATACGTGTTGCATCTTGATGACATGTATCAATAATGTGACGTACTTGTTGATCAATTTCAAAAGCAATCTGTCCTGAGTGTTGGTTACTTGTTGATGTATAATCTCGTCCTAAGAAAACAGCATTTTCCCCTGAATCATATTTAATGGGTCCTAAATCTGACATTCCCCATTCAGTAACCATCTTTCTCGCTAATCGTGTAGCTTGTTCAATATCATTTTGGGCACCACTTGTAATGTCACCAAAGAAAATTTCTTCAGCCACACGTCCTCCCATTAAACCAGCAATACTTGCCATAATTTGATTCTTCGTTTGGAAGTAAGTTTCTTCTTTTGGTGTCATCAAGTTATAACCACCTGCTTGTCCACGTGGGATAATCGTCACTTTTTGAACTCTATTGGCATCTTCTAGAGCCAATCCCATGATTGCATGACCAGCTTCATGATAAGCCACCAGTTTACGTTCTTTTTCTGTATACTTTCTAGACTTTTTAGCAGGTCCCCCAATCACACGGTCAATAGCTTCATCAATATCTTCCATCGTAATCAATGTACGATTAAGACGTACAGCTAATAAAGCTGCTTCATTTAAAACATTTTCAAGTTCTGCCCCACTAAATCCTGGTGTACGTGAAGCAATATAATCAAAATTAACATCACTAGCAAAACGTTTATTACGCGCATGGACTCTTAAAATTTCAGCACGTGCTTTTTTATCCGGAGTGCTGACCATAATTTGTCTATCAAAACGTCCTGGTCTTAATAAAGCTGGATCAAGAACATCGGCACGGTTTGTTGCCGCCAGAATAATAATTCCTTCTTTACCTTCAAAACCATCCATTTCAACAAGTAATTGGTTCAATGTTTGTTCACGTTCATCATGACCACCACCGATACCACTTCCTCTTTGACGTCCAACAGCATCGATTTCATCAATAAAAATAATACATGGTGCTGTCTGTTTAGCTTTTTTAAACATATCTCTCACACGTCCTGCCCCAACACCTACAAACATTTCCACGAATTCACTTCCGGAAATAGAGTAGAATGGCACATTGGCTTCACCAGCTACTGAACGGGCTAATAATGTTTTACCTGTACCTGGAGGCCCCACAAGAAGCACACCTTTAGGAATTCTTGCTCCCATGCTGGCAAATCTTTTTGGATTCTTTAAAAAATCTACTAATTCTTTTAATTCTTCTTTTTCTTCATCCGCACCAGCAACATCACTAAAACGTGTTTTCTGATTCTTTTCTAATCTTGCACGTGAATTTCCAAATTCAAAGGCTTTATTATTGCCTCCACCCATGGAATTCATTTTTGTGAAGATAAAATACATACCACCAAAAAGTAAAACATAAGGTAATACGCTCATCAACATACGTAACAACACGCCATCATTGCTGTTGTCAACAATAGAGAATTTAACATTCTTATCACTTAATAACTTCACTAAAGAATCTACTTCTAAATCAGTATTAGGAATCACCACATAGAATTTTGTCTTTTTTTCTTGTGCATTTCCACGACTATCTGTCACCTTTTCAACATAGATACCTGTTACCTTAGCAACATCATCATCTGGTGTAATGGTCATTTCAGTCATTTCTTTAGTACTTAAATAATCCATGAATTCATTATATGTGATATTCTGTGCTGAATTTCCTCTTGTGAACATCATGAGAGCACTGAACATCATCAATATCGCAATCCATGGCAATATCCATTTCCATATGCCTTTAGATTTATTGTTGTCCATAGAATCTCCTTTACTTATAACATTCTTCTTTTAGTATACCCACATAAGGTAATTGACGATACTTTTGATCAAAATCTAATCCAAATCCAATCACAAATTGATTTGCAATATCAAAGCCAACATAATCCGCTTCAATACTATGTGTTCGTGCTTCTTTTTTATCTAATAATGTCACGATTTTCACTGAGCGAGCTCCTCTTGCTAAAAGAAGTTCTTTAACAGTTTTCAATGTTTTTCCCGTATCAATGATATCTTCAATAATCAATAAATCACGCTGACTAACATCGACGCCTAAATCCTTCGTAATATTCAAATCACTAGATTGTGTTCCTTTATAACTTGATACTTGCATAAATGTATATTCCATATCTAAATCAATATGTTTACACAGTTCTGCTAAAAAAGGAACCGAACCATTTAAAAGACCAATAAATAAAGGTCTTTTACCTTCATAATCATGATTGATCTGTTGTCCTAATTCTTCGCATCGTGTAACAATATCTTCTAAACTAAAAAGTATTTCCTTACAGTCCTTATGCATTTTCATTCCTCCTAAAAATTCATATGAACTATTGTATCACAAATAACTGTGCATTTATAGCTAAATATGCTTCGTTTTTTGCGATATTTGGGATTAAAAGGATTTCTCCATGTCTGTTTAAAAGAATAGGCCAATGTTTCCTTTGATGCATAGGAATTTTTTTATCAATAAATAAACGATTGACCTTTTTAGTTCCACCTGCTGTTTTGATTTCATCCTTAGGACGATAATTCCTAATACAAATAGGAAAATCATCTTCTTGAATAGGAATGCCTTCATTTAATGAACCCTCTTTTCTAAGATGAAAATAGGCACAATCAAATTCAACAAATGTTTCAAAAATATACGCATAATCCTCTTCCTGAGTTTTTTTTGTCACGTATACATTATCATATTCTTTTATGAACACATGATTAACAGGAAGTGATAATGTAATATTAGGCTTTGGACTCAATGTTTGTTTCACCATTTCTTCGATAACGTGTCCATCCACTTGATGAAATAATAAATTTGTATGTTGATCAATATACATACAATAAAGATCGTATAAGTCTGTTTGAGCAACATTTTTAATACAGAGTTTCCCATCATGAAAACAATACGCATAAAGTTTTTCTACTTCTTTTTGACGAAGTTGATACAATTGATTCTTTTTTAAAGCCCATTGATACAATTGATCTTTTTCTTCTTCCGACATATGATTGAATATCTTATTTCGTACATAATCACGATAATAATATGTTTCAAAATTCGTATAGTCATCATGATAAGGAACTCCATTTTTCTTACAATAATCTATGAGCATCGTTTTGCGACACTGTAGTAAAGGGCGTATGACCCATGCATCTTGATAAAGTGTCTTAGCTTTAATACCAAAATAAATATGATGACGTTTTGTTTGTTTTTGCATATAAATGGTTTCTAACACATCATCATGGTGATGTCCTAGAAGCACTGCATATCCTTGATATTTTTTCAATAAATCCAAATAAAATTGATACCGAATATCCCGTGCTTGAGCTTGAAAATTTTTCTTATTATATGTCGTTACTTCCTGACATTCAAAAATCAGACGATGTTGTTTGGCATATTGTTCAACAAGATGCATATCGACATCGCTGTCCTCTCGTTTATGATAATTAACATGTGCCACAACAACATGGTAATGTGCTTTGACTAGCATATCCAATAATGCCATCGAGTCACATCCACCAGAAACTCCGACAATATACTTCTTTTTTTGATCAAGATATTTCTTTTCTAACATATAAAATCACCGAGTGTATTATACATATTCTTAAACACACAGATTAAAAAAATGAAAAAATGGTCACTTTTTACCTCGAAAGTGACCTAGTCTTTATAAAAGCGTAAAGCAATTAATGTTGCATCATCGCTCATTTGATCTTGTAATTGCTCTAATAATCGATCAGCAATTTCTTGTGGGGATAGATCTAAATAAAGATCCTTATCCTGCTCTATGATTTGATATCCATCCGGCAAGATACCATCACTTGCCATAATAATGAGATCTTGATCTTCTAAATCGATTAAATCCTCATGTTGATCTAATTTAGAAATGATACCCATCGGCAAAGATGTTCCTTGAATTTTTTTCATCTTATGGTGTCTTATCACAAAAGAACTAATCGCGCCATTTTTAATAAATCGTGCTCTTCCTTTAATAAGATCAATTTCACAAAGATCTAAAGTAGTATACATATCCATCCGATTTTTAATTTTTAATAATGCATTGATTGAATGTAATGTCTCTTCTAAAGTCACGCCATTAATCAATAACTGGTGAAGAACGTTGAGCGTCAATTGACTTTCTTCACTGGCTTCTTTGCCATACCCCATACCATCACTGATAGCAATATATTCTTTTTCTTGAAATCTAAAATAGGTATGAGAATCTCCACAGTACTGTGGATCCTTACTTCTTTTAGCCACACCATAAGATAATCGATAAGCAGGGCGATGATGTAAAACAACATAAGCATATCCTAATTTTGGCATCGTTTCTCGATAAAGACTGACTTCAAAAGATGTATGTAATAATTTTTCAACTAAGGGTAAAAATTCTTCATATAATGTATGTTTTCCAAGTGATGCCATGCCAATTTTTAAATCATATTCATAGGTTGATAAAACTTCTTTCTTTAAAAAAATAATATCATATTGATAACCTATCAACATATCCTTCAATTGGTGATCTGTCAATTGACCTGTTTCTATCGTCATTGAAAAATGGTCGAGGACATTTGCCAATAAAGCAAATTGATGGTAAAGATCTTTTTTCATTGATAAATATTCTTTATTCATCCGGTGAACGCGTTTATAATCTCTTTTTAATTGTGTTAATCTCTGCTTATACTCCTTCTCTTCAACATCTAAATCTTCTACAATACCTTTACGAATTAATTTAATCAATCGATTAGGGCCTTCCCCACCACGATAGCATTGTTTCATACTACTGCAGTTAGCACATACTGTTTCATACATTTCGCCAGTAAACTCTAATGTATCGACTGGCTTTTTGTCTTCTTGAAACAAAAGGGTCAATTGTTTGAAAAGGTGTGAAAAAGAATGAATTTGTGACACCATCTTTGTGTTCAATGTCACTTCTTGAAAACTATCATCCAAAATGCTCTCTTTCATATCAAAAGCAGGTAAGATAAGAAAAAAAGCACCACTAATTCCCATCATCACTGCGAGGTGAGTCAATGAAATATCTGTAAATAAAGGACAAAATCCATGAATCAAGATATAGAAACAACAAAAGTAAAGTTTTGTTTTGGGTTGATAAAGAAGAAAGAAGGATAAGGGGATCAATAAACCAATCATTTCTTCTTTATACGTTGGATCCATCAATAATAATATCCATGCAATATAGAAAGAAGCTACCAAGGCTTCTTTGATGCCGATATGATAAAGCCCGATTAAAATGAATAAATGAATAAAACTCATCATCAATAGTGGATGAATCTTTTCAAGTTGAAGACTGCATACCAAAATCATACACAGTAAAATCATCCACCTTTGTCTTGTATAAACACTTTCATCTTCTGAAGTAAATAAGACAGCCACTTTCAAACAAGCTACACTATGTATATAAGTCATTCCGACTAGAAATAAACTAGATATGTCAAACTGTCTTAATAAAAGGAGTTCTATACCTAAAATACCTGCCATGATACTTGGTAAATATTGTGGTTTCATTCTAGGTATTCTTGAAAAAATGATCAAGACAAAAAAAGCTATACCCAACACGATCATTTCATTCAACATAAAAAGTTGAAAATAGCTTGCAATCAAAAATGCACATAAACACATGATTAAATGACACCATCCATTGACAAAAGCCAACATCATCATGGGGAGAGTAAATAACAATGATGTGTCGTAAACTTTTAATAAGGTCAACAAAAATGTCATCATCCCTAAAACGATACCCTTTTCTAAATTGAGTTTCTCTAATCTTGTTTTCAACAACATATGTTCCATAAAAACACCTCGCATGGGTCCATTATAGAAACTGATTTTCAAAAACATTGTCAAATAAAGCATTCATCTATGAAGTTTTTCATATATTATTTCTCAATCCATAAAAAAAGATGACCGAAGTCATCTTTTTGTTCATCTTATAATTCTGCGAAATATTTGATTGTTCTAACCATTTGGCTAGTGTATGAATTTTCATTATCATACCAAGCAACAACTTGAACTTCAGTTGTACCATTTCCGCAATCTTTAACCATAGTTTGTGTTGCATCAAAGATAGAACCATGAGTTTCACCTACGATATCACTTGATACGATTGGTTCATCATTATAACCATAAGAATCTGAAGCTACAGATTTCATATAAGCATTAATTTCTTCAGCAGTAACGCTTCCTTCAACAACAGCTGTTAAGATCGTTGTTGAACCAGTAGGAACTGGAACACGTTGAGCAGAACCAATTAATTTTCCATTTAATTCTGGAATAACTAATCCGATAGCTTTAGCTGCACCTGTAGAATTAGGAACGATATTAACAGCAGCTGCACGAGCTCTTCTTAAATCACCTTTTCTATGAGGTCCATCTAATACCATTTGATCTCCTGTATAAGCATGTACAGTGACCATGATACCTGATTTAATTTCACGTAAATCATTTAATGCTTTAGCCATTGGTGCTAAGCAGTTTGTTGTA
>CANPGX010000047.1 GCA_947573745.1 uncultured Erysipelotrichaceae bacterium
ATGAGAAGCACCTTCTTTCTCCAAATATCGAATTAATTTTTCAGCACTTTTTTCTTGCAAACTTGATCTACACCTTTATTCAGCCATACAATGAACTGCCCGCCTATAAATGATAAAAGAAAAGATACAGGAACAACAATAAAATACCATTCTAACCTTTGAGGCACACTTAAAATTCTCTGATTTAAAAAATGATATACAATGGTATCTGAACAAGAGGAAATTAAATACATTGCTAATGATACCTCAGATATTTTGAGAATCATTTTCTTAATACTACTATTTAAGCTACTTAATGGAAGATGTAACAACAAAGCAAAAACCAAACAACTATTGATAACATTTTCCCAACTCCCCCATTCTACAAAATTGCTCCGTTGAAAATAGCCATTCCTATTCATGTAACCATTAAAAATACTAATGAGTAGATTAAATACCAGAAGTAAAATCAAATTATATTTTATTTTCAATTTAAGATCATATTTCTTCAAATAACAGCCTAAAAAATAATATGTAAATGGCCACAAATTTTCCCAATATGCTGGTATTATCTTGTACTTTATATTCAATATACTTGGAGCAACTGTACATACGAACAAAACCATCAAAAAAATGATATGTCCTCTCTGTTCTTCAATGCCATTCCAAATCATATTTAAAAAAGGAATGAGTAAAAATAAGCCAATATACATTTCAATATACCAAGAATAGGGTGCTCCTGAAAAATCCAATATAGAGAGTATAGCTGTAAAAAATGTAAATTTTTCCTTTTCAACAACCATTCTAAAGATAATACAACATATACTTACCATTAAATAAATCATATATGTTTTCCTTATACTCCCACCAAAAAAATATTTAGCCGATATTTTCTTTTTATTCATCAAATATCCAGTTAAAATCAAAAATAAAGGGACACATATCATAAAGAAAGTTCTCATTGCAACCATGATGTACATACGACCTTCCACGATGGGATAATTATAAAATCCATTATTCAAAAAGAAATGAACAGATAACACAGAAAAAATGGCTACACTTCGTATCAAATCTAAATTTATATTTCTCTCTTTCATGTTCTTCCTCCTTTGGTAAATGAAATCATATGCTTTCTATCGCAAAAGTAGCCTCATCAAAATCATTGGGAATATCGACAAATAGAGAAACACTATCATCGCAGTGTATCTCTAACGATTCATTTTCCAGGTTTCTCCCTTAAAAAAGATCATTCTAACTGATCAATGCAATTAGAATATGATAAGGATATTATAACATAATAAACCAACTTTACCCCACACAATCAGATAGTTTTTGAAAAATAATCATTATTCTCCCTTTAAAGAACCTACTGAGGCGTGACATTGATAAGGCGACGGATGCGATAATTGATCCATTTGCGAAAAAAGACAAAAAGAACGTTTATAAAAACGTTCCTTGATAAAATATATATTGATGACAACGATATAATTTTCAAATTATATCTAAAAACTACTAAGATTGGTGGAGGCGAGGGGAATCGAACCCCTGTCCAAAAATAGTTCCTCTAAGGCTTCTACAGTTTATCTTGCTGAATCATTTAACTAAGCTTATATCAGCAAGCGAATCATCACTTAGCGATTCTGTTGATTTTCGAGATGAATATCCAGACTCTATCCATCCTTAATCTATCTAGTATGTTACTTATAAGTAGACGATAGATGAATCTACTCTAAGCATGCCAAAGTCTATATCGACCTAATTAGGCAAAAGCGTAATTACTGTTTCCAGTTATTTTGTGTTTGCACATTACGTGTGCCATCGACTGCTGCCAAAGTCAAACTTATCCCTGTCGAATCCAAGACGCCCCCATAAGAAAATGTATATGTTAGTATACATTTTTTAATGCTTTTTCAATATCTCTTTTTGCATCTTTTGCTTTGAGATCCTCACGCTTGTCATAGAGTTTTTTACCTCTTGCAAGAGCAACTTCTAATTTTGCTTTGCTTCCTTGATCAAAATACAATTTTGTTGCAACAATAGTATATCCATTTTCCTTGATTTGTCGTTCAAGTTTAAGAATTTCCTTTTTATGCAACAATAACTTACGCGTTCTTAAAGGATCATGATTAAATATGTTGCCTTGCTCATAAGGTGCAATATGCATGCCTAAGATATAGGCCTCGCCTTGTTTAATTTGAATATAACTATCTTTTAAATTAGCGCTTCCCTTACGAACAGACTTAATTTCTGTACCTTTTAAAGCAATACCTGCTTCATAAGTATCTTCAATAAAATAATCATGATACGCTTTTTTGTTTTGAGCAAGTATCTTCATATCCTCACCTTCTTTTTTTACGATGATGATGCTGACGTGTATCTCTTTTCATTTTACTATGATTTGAAGTCTTTGTCTTTACCTTTTTTTCAAAATTTTGATGGTGCACTAAATAAACTTTTCGTTGTGGTTTTAAATCCACTATCTCAAAATCAATCGTACCTTCTTCTTTATTTACTGCAACACATTTTACTTTAACGTGATCTGACATTCTAAAGACTCTTCCTGTTCTTTCTCCAATCATTGTCATATTGATTTCATTAAAAGTATAGTAATCATCTTTTAAACTTGTAATATGCACCAAACCATCAATCGTATTTTCTAGTTCTACAAAAAAACCAAAGTTAGTGATTGAGGAAATCATTCCCTCAAACACTTCACCTATATGACTTTCCATATATTCTGCCATCTTCATTGCCATGACATCACGTTCAAGATTAACGGCTGTATATTCACACTGACTTGTATGTTCAGCTACATAATCCATGATACTTTGATAATGTTCTATTCCCTTAGTATCCATAGACGCTTCAAAAAGGTAATGACGAATAAGACGATGAACCATTAAATCTGGATAACGACGAATAGGTGAAGTAAAATGGGTATAATACTCATCGGCTAAACCAAAGTGTCCTAAACATTGTGCATCATATCGTGCTTTTTGCATACATCTTAATAATAATGTACTCATAATCTTATATTCAGGTTTATCTTTAGATATTTGGAGCAAGCGATCTAAATCTTTAGGATAGATATTCTCTAAAGAGCCTTTTAAGTGATAACCTAATGGTCCAGCAACTTGCATAAACTTTTGTAACTTCTTTACTCTTGGTTTCTCATGAACACGATAAATAAAAGGTACATCCAACCACTTAAAATGTTGGGCTACCGTTTCATTAGCCACCAACATAAATTCCTCTATGACATGATCGCTTATTCCACGGGTTCTTAAAACGACATCTTGTGCTTTACCTTGTTCATCTACAATGATCTTAGCTTCTTCTACATCAAAATCAATAGCACCTCTTTTCTTGCGTTTCTTCCTTAAAATTTCAGCTAATTCTTCCATAAGGAAAAACATCGGTGCAACATCTTGATAATCTTGATACGCTTTTTGATCACCTGCTAAGATTTGGTTGACCTTTGTATATGTCATTCTTCTAGATGAACAAATAAGTCCGGGAACAATACGGTGATCTAACACTTCTCCCGTATGTTGATCAATATCCATTAAACAAGAAATCGTTAAACGATCAACACCTTCATTTAATGAACAAATACCATTAGACAATTTATGTGGAAGCATAGGAATGACACGATCTGTTAAATAAATGGATGTCCCTCTTTCAAAAGCCTCTTTATCTAATAAGCTGCCTTCTTCAACATAGTGAGATACATCTGCGATATGCACTCCTAATTCAAAATCACCATTATTTTTTCTTTTTAATGAGATAGCATCGTCTAAATCTCTGGCATCTTCTCCATCAATCGTCACGATGGTTTGATCTCTAAAATCGACACGCCCTTGCTTTTCTTCCTCTAAAACATGATCTGGTATCTTTGAGATAACCTCATAAATATCTTCTTTAAATTCTGTATTGACATCATAACTTTCTACAATAGATAAGATATCTACTCCTGGATCATATCGATGTCCCAAAATCTTTTCTACTTCAACTTGAAATGGATGATAAGACAAGATTTTAGCCACCACTTTATGTCCAGGCATAGCACCATGACATTGTGATAGTTTCATTTCAGTGACAGGCATACGTGGATCATCTGGTTGAAGATAATAGCGTTCTTTTTTAACGATGACTTCGCCTACAACTTTATTTTTTTCCCTTTTAAGAATTTGTTCTACAACAGCTTCTTTTCGTTCTCCTTTTTGACGTTTCTTTTCATGAATAAGAACAAGATCTCCGTCAAAAGCACCATGAAGATCTTCTTTAGAAACATAATCATCTTCTATATCCTCACCTAATTCTACAAAAGCAAATCCCTTTTTATGTACGCGAATTTTTCCTATATAGTAATGGCGTTGTTCTAAAAGATAATAATGATTTTTTTCATCTCTTATAATCAGATGTTCCTCTTCTAATGTATTCAGTAACTTCATAAATTCTCTAAAGGCTTCTTTTCCTTCAATATGAAAAACAGACATTAAATCATGAACTTCTCTTGCATGGTGAATATCTTTTAGATAATTCAAAATCTCTTCTTTCATTTTTTCACCTCCAAAAAAAAATAGGACCTGGTGTCCTATCTTTATTTCATATTAATCATAATGGCTACCACAAAAAGTAATATGCCAAGAACCATCGTTGCTCTTGAAAGCTTAAGTTCTGCGCCTCTTTCCTTAGAACGAGAAAATAAATCTGATCCCTGTCCTGACAACGCACTGACGATTCCTTCTGATTTTCCACTTTGTAATAAAGATAAAATGATAATTAACACCGCAACAATTAATAAAACAGCTTTTAACATTGTTTTACCTCCTTTATTATGAACACATCGTGTTTATTTTAATACTAAGCTATAAAATGATAGCACACATTATTTTAAAAAACAATGATTTTCTCAATAATATGCATTATTTCTTCTTATTTGAACGCATTTTAGGTAAACGATCACTTCTGATAAAAATATTTAAAATTGTTAAAACAGGTTTATACTTACGATCGATCATCTCTGAATACTCTACAAAAATCTCAAAGATAAACAACAAGATCATAAATAAAACAATCCCAGCAGTGGTATTAAATTCATATAAATATGAACTTAATGAAAATAATCCAGTGGCTATATAAAGAATGATAACACTTTTTCTTTGTCCTAATTTTAGTGTAAACATTAAACTATGATGCAAATGCTTTTTATCTGCTTCACTAAATTTATGATGATGTACTTTTCTACGAATAATCGCAATTAATGTATCCATGATAGGAACCATCAATACCACAATAGGTGCACCTAAAGTAAAAAAAGCTGTACTCTCATAGCCAAATCCCAATAAAGCAATCGCTGAAATCATAAATCCAATAAACTGAGATCCACCATCTCCCATAAAAATAGATGCTGGATGAAAATTATAAAACAAGAAGCCCATAATGGCACCTGCCAATACAAAAGATAAAGAGGCGATATCACTACGTCCACTCAAAGAACTGGTCATTGAAATACTGATTAAAACGATCATCGAGATTCCTGCACATAAACCATCTAAACCATCAATTAAATTAATAGCGTTAGTAATACCAATAACCCAAACAATCGTAATCAGCCATGACAATAGCTTATTACCATTTTGTGAAAAGAAAGCTACTTTTAATCCCCGTAATCGTACGCCACCTAAAAAAATAAGAATCAAAGCCGCTGCTAATTGAATCACTATTTTCTGTTTAGGGGATAAATCCATCATATCATCATATAACCCCATCACAAAAATCAAGAAACCGCCAATAAGAATAGCGTTAATTTGCTGATCTGTCTTCAAAAAAATGGTTGCTCCGGCAAGAAAACTTAAATAAATGGCTAAGCCACCCATTCTGGCAATACGTCCCGTATGTACTGTACGTTCATTGACTTTGGCAATAACGTCCAATTTTAATGCTATATATTTCACTAGGGGAACTAAAATTGTACTTATCATCATGGTTAAAAAATAGGATAACCAAATCTTAGATTCCATAGCGCTCCTCCTTGTTTTTGAATATTATATCATAAGTTGATTATTTTTTTAAATGATATTGAATTTTAAGCATTTATGATATAATAAATGTATAAAGAAAAGGAGGCATTTTATGCATAAATTAGGTATTTCGGTTTATCCAGAACGTTCCCCTATAGAAACTGTATATGCTTATATGGAAACTGCAGCTAAATATGGTTTCTCTCGTATTTTTACTTGTTTACTTTCTGTGAATGAACCAAGAGAAGTGATTATTGAAAAATTTGGTGCTTTTATGAACAAAGCACACGAACTCGACTTTGTTGTCGCTGTTGATACAAACCCACAAGTTTTTAAACATCTTGGTGCTACCCCAGATAACTTAAAAGTATTTGCTGATATGGGTGTAGACATTGTACGTTTAGATATGAGTTTTGGTTCTTATCAAGACATTATCATTACTAGAAACCCTTACAACATTAAAATTGAATTCAATGCTAGTGCAGATACTGGTTTAGAACTTCTTTTAGAAAAAGGTGCTAATCGTGATCAAATTACACTTTGTCACAATTTCTACCCACAAAAATATACTGCTTTAGATTGGGATCTATTTATGGAACTCAATAAGAAGTGGAAATCTTTACACCTTCCAATCGCTGCTTTTATTAGTAGTAATAATGCTCCTACTCATGGTCCATGGGAAGTTTTTGATGGGCTTCCTACATGTGAGTGTCATCGTGGTCTCCCTATTGATACACAAGCCAGACACTTACTAGCTACTGGTGTCATTGATGATATTATTATTGGTAATGCCTATGCTACTGAAGAAGAACTTAAAGCTTTATCTACACTTAATTTTAATAAAACCATGTTACGTATCGAAGAAGAAGATCATTTGAGTGACTTGGAAAAAGAAATTATTTATCATTATAAAGATCATGCTAATCGTGCTGATTACTCATCTTACATGCTTCGTTCTGCATTCCCACGACTTAAATATAAAGGTCAACCTATTCCTTATCGTGATGCCAAAGTTGATCACTTCACTTTAGGTGATATTGTTATTGTTAATGACAATTTAGCTCATTATCGTGGTGAATTACAAGTTATCTTAAAAGATATCCCTAATGATAAGACAAGAAATCTTGTAGGGCGTATCAAAAAAGAAGAATTATTCATTCTTCCTTATATTAAACCAGGTCATCCATTTGGTTTCCTCAAATAGAATTCTACAAAAAAGCTATTAGTCTATATTGATATGACTAATAGCTTTTAATTTTATGATACTGCATGAACTATTCTAAAAGACACGTTCACTTTCACCAATGATAGAAAGATGTCCTCGATGCACTCTGGATAAACCAACCATCTTTACTTGAGAACAGCCACATAATATCCCTATAACCAAACCAGGTACTATGATTTTTTTAATATTTTTGTTTTTTTTCATACCTATGTACCTTTCCATCTAGAATAAATAGTATTTAAATCCTATTGTTTAGGAAAAACATAGACTCTCTTCCTTAAATAAAGAATCAAAACTATATTTATATATTCCAAAGCCA
>CANPGX010000048.1 GCA_947573745.1 uncultured Erysipelotrichaceae bacterium
GACCTTCTGATAAATTAGATACATCTACATAAACCTGAATATTGTTAAGAAGTTTTAAATTAGTCAATTCAAAGGAAGACCCAATCGCAATGATATTGACTTTGTCAGGAACACCAGATACTTCATATTCG
Organism: uncultured Erysipelotrichaceae bacterium; assembly: GCA_947573745.1. Taxonomy (GTDB): domain Bacteria; phylum Bacillota_I; class Bacilli_A; order Erysipelotrichales; family Coprobacillaceae; genus CANPGX01. The sequence continues at coordinate 132 of CANPGX010000048.1, forward strand.
TCTGGAAGATTCTCTACGACAAGTGGAATATCATTGAAATAACTTACTGATTTATTACTTCTAAAAGCACTGGAAATATCTCCACCATTAACGACAAAAAAGATAATAATCGTCAATAATAAGGAAAGCCAGCGTACTTGACGATCACTCATAAGAAGTTTTTCAATACGTTCATTGACAACATTACTCATCATCTGTAATGAACGCCAAAACTTTTCATTGTGTAAGCGTACTTTAGACGTTGTATTTTTTTCTGGTAATATTTCTTTACTTTCGTCCGCTTTTTTCTCTTTTTGCTTCTTCATGAAATTTAAGAACATTTCTGATAAAGGCTCATTAGACGATTCTTCTTCTTTTTTTTCTGGTTCATCATTCATCTTGATCACCACCTTTGTCAGCATTCTCAAACCAATCAATTTCATTCATCAATTCTGACTTCAGTAAACGGGCAGGAATTTTTCTTAAATCACCATGTCTGGCAAAAGAAATAGCTCCCGTCTCTTCTGAAACCACAATCGTTAAGGAATCACTCACTTCACTGATCCCTATAGCTGCACGATGCCTTGCACCATAGATAGGACTTAATTCTTTATTAGTAGGCGGATAAAAAGCAGCGGCACAAGTCACTTTATTGCCCTGGATGATAATAGCACCATCATGTAAAGGCGTTCCTTCCCAAAAAATTGTACTAAATAATTCGCTTTTAACATCGGCATTAATACGTACACCCGTGGCAATATAATCAGCTAACGATTGACTCTGTTCAATGGTAATTAATGCACCTGTTTGACTCTTTGATAAATCAACAACAGCCATGACAATTTCATTAATAACAGCTTCTTTTTCATTTCTTGTCAATGATTTTAATGGATTTTCTACCTTCACTTGACCAATCTTCTCTAAGGCTGCACGAATTTCTGGTTGAAAGATGATCATAATCGCAACGATTCCCCAATTAATCACACTATCGACAAGATAATTCATCGTCGTTAAGCCAAATAAACTGGTAGCTAGCTTAATTAATAGAACCGCAAGAATTCCTTTAAAGATCTGCAATGTTCTAATATTTCTTCTGACAAGCTGAATCAAGCAATAAAAAACCAACCAAACCAAACTGACATCGATGAGAATACGTATCATCATAAAAATAGATTCAAAACTCAATATATCTGTTCCTAAAGGCATTTTCATCACCCCCACTGATGACATTTTATGTTTTGTTTATTATATCATACTTCTTAAAAGAATTTTACTAATTCGATGGATTATTTATTGCAATGAAAGAAAAAAAGTGTAGAATAGAGGGTGTTGAAAAGGAGAGAGGAAATCATGACAAAAACAATTTTAGTAGAAACTTCTGCACGTCACGTACATTTATCACAAAAAGATGTTGAAACTTTATTTGGCGAAGGTTATACACTTACAAAGAAAAAAGACTTATCACAACCAGGACAATATGCTTGTGAAGAACGTGTCACTATTGTCGGTGAAAAAAATCAAATTAAAAACGTCATTGTTTTAGGACCTGCACGTCAACAAACACAAGTAGAATTATCATTAACAGATGCAAGAAGTGCTGGTATCAAAGCGTTGATCCGCGAATCTGGTGACCTTGAAGGCACATTTGGTTGTACAATTCTTGGTCCAAAAGGAGAAGTATCTATCAAAGAAGGTGTCATCGCAGCAAAACGTCATATTCATATGACATGTGCTGATGCCAAAGAATTTGATGTACAAGATAAAGATGTTGTTTCTTTAAAAATAGACACAGATGATCGTTCTCTTGTTTTTGGAGATGTCGTTGTGCGTGTCAGTGATAAATTCGCTTTAGCTTGCCATCTTGATACAGATGAAGCCAATGCTGCAGGTATTGCTGGAAGCACACAAGGAACATTGATCAAATAAATCATAAAACATTTAAAAGAGGTCGGCTTATAGCCACCTCTTTTTCTTTACACAAAAAAACTGTTGGCTTTACACCCACAGTTTTTTTCAAGATATTATTGTTTTCCTTTCATGAAAGCTAGAAGTGCGCCTATAAATAAAACAACAGCACTCAACATCAATAAATAACCACCAAAGCCCAATTTAACAAGACCATAAGTTGTATTTCTAAGATTTAAAGTACACGCATAAAGAATTAATATCAAATCAATAAAGGCTGTACCCAAAGCCACAGGTCTTAATTTAAAATAGACACAAGCACATGTTGCGATTGCTAATAAAATGGCAAAGATACCATCCCCACTGATATAACTAATGCTCATAGAATAACCAAGAACACTAGCTGTATACATTGGTAAAAAACATGCCACGATTTCTACAATAGCACTCACAAAAACAATCAACTGAAGATAGTTTAACTTATACCCTTGTATATTAACCTCTCTACTCTCTAAATTTTCTGTAATCTTTTTAGGATCCATAATGATTTCCTCCCCTCTTTTGCTTTCATTATACACATATTTTGACAAATTTCAATCTCTCATTAAAAAAGCTACTCACCTTTAGGTGGTAGCTAGAAGTCTACATACGTAGATCTTTTATTGTTGCTTCATCTTCTTCTTTAAAGCAGTACTTGGCTTAAAAGCAGGAATATGACTTTCGTCAATATGTACCTCTTCTCCTGTTCTAGGATTTCTAGCCATACGCTCACGACGAACTCGTGTCTCAAAGCTTCCAAAACCTTTCAAAACGACTTTATCTCCATGCATCATTGTATCAGTCACAATATTCTGCATTGAAGTAAGTACTTTTTCAATATCCTTTTTTGATAATTGAGTATCTTTTGATATCTCCTGTATAAGTTCAGCTTTGTTCATTTTCATTCTCCTTTCTAGCGTATATTACAACACTATTATAATGAAAATAGTACCATGAACGCAAGTAAATTTTTACTTTTAAGAATGAAATTTAGCCTAGTAAATCATCCAATTTTTTGACAAAATCCAAACAGGCTTGTTTAGGCGTCATAAAGCTTGTCACCAGACGAATCGCATGATGCGTTTCATCAATTTTATCCATGACTGTCACAACAAATGACGTTTGAATTTCTTTAATCATACGATCTTCTAAAATAGGAAAAACCTGATTAGACAATGATGGTGCTAAATAAGAAACATGATATTTATCAAGCCCTTCACGTAAAATATCTGCCATATCATTAGAATGACGTCCTACTTCATAATATAAACCATCTTTAAATAATTCATAAAACTGAATTCCTAAAAGACGCCCCTTAGCAAGCAAAGCCCCTTTTTGTTTGATATTAAATCTAAAATCACGCTTTAAATCGTCATGAACAAGAACAAGCCCTTCACCGAAAAGAGCACCACATTTGGTTGCCCCAATATAAAATGCATCACATAAAGTAGCTAGGTCATGGAGTGTCACATCATTCTCTTTTTGCGCTAAAGCACTCGCTAAACGTGCGCCATCCACATAGAGATAAAGATCGTGCGCACGACAAAATTGAGAAATAGCCGTCAATTCTGCCTTGGTATAAATCGTTCCTAATTCTGTCGTCTGTGATAAATAAACTAATTTTGGCATGACCCAATGTTCATCACTATGTTGATCTAAAATAGCTTGTAATCCTTCTAGAGTCACTTTTCCATCATGATGAGGACAAGTGACGACTTTATGACCGGTAGCCTCAATAGAGCCTGTTTCATGGGTATTGATATGACCTGTATCACAGGCAATCGCTGCCTGATAAGGTTTTAAAATAGATGAAATCATAATCAGATTGGTTTGTGTTCCACCCACTAATAAATGGATATCAATATCTTCCCGACCTATTTCTTTTTTCATCACTTCAATGGCTTTTTGTGTATATTCATCTAAAGAATAACCTGGTGTTTGTACGGCATTACTTTCAACGAGTGCCGCTAAAACACGAGGATGTGCTCCTTCTAAATAGTCACTTGCAAAACTATACATTTTCTTCTCCTCCTTCACGATAACGATAGCCTGTACGTCGATTGACTTCATTTTCTAATCTTTCTTCATGAAGATAATGCTGTAAATTACGTATGGCTAAATCAACCACAAAATCAAGATTTCTTTCTAAATGTAATCCGCCAGAAACATGTGGCGTTAATAAGACACGTTCCTGATACCATAATGGATGATCTTTATTTAAAGGTTCTTCCTCAGTGACATCTAATCCCACGCCTAAAAAATAACCTTTTTTCATAATTTCCAACAAAGCATCCGTATCAATGGCACTGCCTCGACCCACATTGATCAAAACAGCATCTTTTTTCATTTTTGATAAACGTTCTAAATTCATGACATGATAAGTAGTTGGTGATTGTGGCAGACATAACGCTACAATATCCGCTTTTGGTAATTCAGTGTCTAAATCTTCCATCGTATGTAACTCATCAACACCTTCTATAGATTGAGAAACCGTTCTTTTGATTCCCGATACATAGCTTCCTAAAGCATGCATTCTTAAAGCAAATTGACCCCCTAAATCTCCTAAACCAATGATCAATGTCCGACTTCCCATAATTTCTCTGGCATCTGCCCCATGTTGCCAATTTCCATTTTTCATATGGTCACGATAGATATCTAAATGCTTATAAAAATATAAGACAAACGATAACATATGTTCACTGATATTGACACCATAGGCACCACTGGCATTCATCAATTTTGTCTTTTCATGTAAGACACCTTCTTGAACATAGGCATCACTGCCTGCACTGCCCAATTGTAAAAATTGAAGATGACTTTGATTTAAATGATACGATAAAGATGGATTTCCAATAATAGCGTCAGAGGCATCTATCTGTTGTTGAGTTGGTGCTTTTTCATATATAAACGTCCATTCCTTAAAGGTCTTTTCTAATCGTTCTTGATGCTTTTTTTGTAATGAAAGCATAACTAAGACGTTCTTGATTTGTTTCATCTTATCACCCCATGTTATTTTAACATAAAAAGAGGCTCTATTCTAGATAGAAAGGCCTCTTTAGATCAATCTCTATTAATGACCGTGAACCATAAGATCCATCACAACAGGATCTTTAGAAGCAACACCTTTAGCTTTTAATTCAGCAATCTTATCTTTAAATTGTGGTAAGTATTTTTCATGAGCAACAAGTAATTCATCCAAAACAGTCTGGGCTACAGCACCATGTTCTACTTGTGGATTCATTTCAAAAGCAGCTAAAGCTAAACCATAGTTACCTGTAATGGCTGCTTCAATAACACATTCTTCCATAGCTTTCATGATTTGTACCCAACCTCTTTCTGAAGGATTAAATTTTCCCCAGTTTAATGGCATAGCCCCTTGACCACTGATAATACTAGAAATTTCTACAATACAATCATATGGTAAATCAGCAATAGCACCATTATTTTGTGTAGAAACAACCATGTGAAGACGTTTATCATTATAAATCGCATTGATACATTCACATGCTGCATCACTATAATGTGTACCGCCACGTTTTGTCAATTGTTCTGGTTTATAATTAAGATTTGGATCTTTATATAATTCAAATAATTCTGCTTCTGTCACTTTAACTTGTTGGCCACGTGTTCCAATCGTATTGAATTCTTCTAATCCATGTTTCAACATTTCATCATGCATATAATAATAACGATGATATCCACAAGGAATCAATTGAATTTGTTTCATGTGATCTTTTAAGAATTTCACATCATGAATATTGGCAGGTGTACCATCTTCTACTTCCTTATACATATTATCAATAATCTTATCTGTAAGATCATTACCTTGATTATCTGTTACCTTATGCCAATGGAAATGATTTAAACCAGCAAAACGATGGATACATTCTCTTTCTGTTAAACCAAACATAGGTGGTTCACTTAATAAGGCCCCTACAGGAACATTGCATAAACCAATACATTTCTTCCAGCCACCATGTTTGATGACTGCTTCTGTCACCATACCACTTGGATTAGTAAAGTTAATGAGCCAAGCATTAGGACATAATTCCTTCATATCTTCAACGATACTTAAAATCACAGGAATTGTTCTAAAGGCTTTGAACATCCCTCCAGCACCGTTTGTTTCTTGTCCTAACATCCCATGAGAGAAAGGAATTCTTTCATCTTTGATACGAGCATCTAGAAGTCCCACTCTAAACTGTGTGGTAACAAAGTCAGCATCTTTTAAAGCTTCTCTACGATCTAAAGTTAAATGAACTTTCACATCATAAGGTGAAGCGTCCCACATACGTTGTGCCATAGCCCCCACGATTTCCATTTTTTCTTTACCTTCTTCAATGTCTACCAACCAAATTTCTTTCACTGGAAGTTCATCATAGCGTTTAATAAATCCTTCCATTAATTCTGGAGTATAACTACTTCCTCCACCAATCGTAACAATTTTAACAGCTTTCTTTTCCATCTTTCTTTTCTCCTTTAAATTATCTTTTAATATCACTAGGTCCATACTCTATATAATCCATAATGGTTTTTTGGTTAAGAATAGGACTATCTCCATACGTTGTATGAGCTAAAACACCACTAGCCGTTGCAAAGCGAATAAGGTCTTGATCTGACATTTGACTAAAATAACCATGAATTGCACCTGCAGCAAAGCCATCTCCGCCACCAATACGATCAAACACGATTAAAGGCATAGCTTCACTCATAACCATCTTTGTTTCGCTCACCATATATCCTGTTAATTGATCTTGATGACGTATCGTTCCAAAAATATATTCAATATGATATCGTCGACACATTTCTTGTAAGACGATCTTTTGTTTTGTTGTCTCATCTAATAATTGAGGTGGCTCTATATTCAATAGTTGCGTAGCATCTTTATATCCAGCAAAAACAATATCCGATAACATTAGAATATGCTCATAGATTGCTTTGATTTCTTCTGCATCTTTCGTCCACAAAGAAGGTCTGAAATTACAATCAAAGATAATCTTTATACCTCTTTTTTTAGCTTCTTTGATCCATGTGATGACGACATCTCTTAATTGACAAGAAAAAGCCAAAGAAAAACCACAGATATGTAAAGCATCCATGCCTTCTAAACAAGAAAAATCATAATCCGATATCTGGCTTTGACAAAAAGAACTTTCTGAACGATTAAGATAAGTAACTTCACTGGCTCGACCACCAAAACCTTGTTCCAGAAAATAAATTCCCATATGCTGACCACCATAACAGATAAAATCATCCTTGATGCCTAACTTTCGAATTTCACTGGCAGCCGCATAACCGACAATATGGTCAGGTAATCGCGTCACCAAATAAACTTCATGTCCCATTTGATAA
>CANPGX010000049.1 GCA_947573745.1 uncultured Erysipelotrichaceae bacterium
TCGTATAAGTTGCATGAGAATCAAAATCATCGGTAATGATGACATCTTTATTTAAATCAAAGGCATCTCCTTCTAGAATAATTTTATCTTCTATACCACTTAATATCGGTGCTTGTGTATCTTCATCAAAAACATGAATGATTGTTTTTTGTCTTGTTAGATTTCCATAACGATCTCTAACAATAATTTCTACTTGCCAATCTCCAGATTGATGAAAAGTATATGCCTGGGCAAACTTTACAGTCACAGGACTATCATCTTCTATAGACACTATACACTGTGATGCTACAGGACACTCTCCCAGTAAAATATTAATTTCTTTTAATATGACTTTAGGAGGTTGATGATCTTCAACATAAACATAGAGTTGTTTTTGAATATGATGATATTGATAGCTCACAATATATGCACCCGGAACATCTGTATCCACTTCATGATGAATCTCTATATCTTTTTTTGACAATGTAGGACCTACATGAAGATATACCAAGGGATCAAAGGTCTCATGAATGTCAATGCTCACACGTAATTGATCTAAAGTAAAATACATATTTTGTATTTTCCATCCTATGAAGGCCCCTATCGCCATCATGATCCAAAATAAAATTTTTTTCTGTAACATATTTTATTCCAATAGAGATAAATAAAAGTTAAGTCCTTGTTGCAAAGTTTTTTCATCAAATTGATACGTAGATGCATGAAGTGGAACATGATGATCATTTCCCATCAATACATAGAGACCAGGAATAGATTGTTGATACCAAGCAAAATCATCACATAGAAACATCTTTTCTATAGGTTGGAAAGGAATCTTTTTTGATACCTTTTGATAAAGAGAAACATCATTGATGACACACGGATAAAGTGGAATTGCCTGCATTTGAATCTTAACACCATGCTTTACTATCATATCCTCAATATGACAATGCATATCCTTTAATTGCTGTTCAACAACTTGTTCATCAAATCCACGTAATGTTCCTTCGATTTCTGCCTTATCTGCAACACCATTTCTTATTGTTCCAGCTTTCATTTTTCCAAAATGAAGACATGTTTTTGTTGATGGTATTTCCTGTGAGAGTTGCCAATAAAGATCACAGGCAGCTTTTAAACTATCTTTTCCTAAATGGCGTTTGGAAACATGGGCACCTTGTCCTAAAATGCAAAGATTTATTTCATGGCTACTTGAGAAAATAGGACCCGGTCTGGTATAAAAGCATCCTGATTTTAATCTTGGAAAATTATGCAAAGCATAAATTTCATCTATAGAAAAACGAGATTTTATCCCAGCTTCCATCAATAACTTTGCCCCACCAATATTTTCTTCCGCCATTTGAAAAATCAATAATACATTGCAAGAAGCATGTTCTTGCTTAGATAGTTGATCAGCAACACCTAATAATATAGCCATATGTCCATCATGTCCACAGGCATGCATCCACCCAGAATGCATGCTCTTATAGTTTAATGTTGTTTCTTCCTGAATTTGCAAGCCATCCATTTCACAACGGAAAGCGATCGTTTTATCTTGATGAAAATCAAAATAGACTAAAATATCCTTTTGTGTAAGAGAAATAGGCATTAAATTCATCTTTCTTAATGCCTGAATAAGATAACATCTTGTCTTATCTTCTTGCATTGAAGCTTCTGGTATCTGATGTAAATCATGATACCATTGACATAACCTATTCATCGCAAATCCTCATTAAGGGCATATTTCTCTTCTTTCACTTCATTTATTTTTTTAATACACTTCCCAGGGCAACCCACCATGACACTGTAGGGTTCTACATCTTCTAAAACAACACTTCCAGCACCAATAATACTATGATGTCCTACATGCACACCTTCAACAATGACAGCATTTGCACCTACAAAGACATGATTTTCTATGATGACAGGTTTGGCACTAGCTGGTTCTATCGTTCCTGCGATAACTGCTCCAGCGCCAATATGACACATCTCTTTAATCACAGCATTCCCCCCAACCACAGCATTCATATCAATCATTGTTTTTTCCCCAATAAATGCTCCTATATTAATCGTGGCATTCATCATGATAACTGCTCCCTCTTCAATGGTCACTTTCTCGCGAATTATTGCCCCAGGTTCAATACGCACTGAAGTTCCTTGCGGATCATATAAAGGTATTCCACTGTGATAATACCACTGAAAGGTTTCAACACGATCAATGTGATCTTGATGTTCATCTAAATAAGATTGAATCAAGGTACTATCTCCAACAAGATGACGACAACCGTCATCTCCAAAACAAAAAACACCTTCGCACTGTGGTAAATGATTTCCCGATATAAAAACCTGTCTCATACTTCTTTTGGGACTATATTGAATATATTCAATGATTTCTTGCGGTGTCATACCATATTCCTCCGTAAACAATATGTGCTTTTGAATGCAAATAAATCTGATCCTCTTCACGCACTAAAAAAACGCCTCCATCCATATGAATGTGCGCTTGCTTTAAAGATGGATCTTTTATTTGACAAGCCTTAAAAACTGCACACGCACCACTACCACAACTTTGTGTTATACCGACACCTCTTTCGTAAACTTTAACACGAATTTCATCAGGATGAACAATTTCACATATTTCTACATTAACACCATCTGGATAATGATTGCATTGTTGCATCTGTTGTCCCAAAAAGACAACATCTACTAAATCTATATCCTCAACAAAAAACACCACATGTCGATTACCCAGCATAACTTCTGTATATTCCGGATACACTGTGCATTGACCTTGATTCATACCTATCCAGAGTTTTTGGTCTTCCTCTTTTAACACTTGAATACCTGCTTTTGTTTCAATCATGTTTGGATATTTTCCATAAAGGGCATGCCAATATTCACTGACACAAAATAGCCCATTTCCACAAATCATGGCTTCACTTCCATCTTGATTGTACACACGCATATATACATCAGCATGTTGACTTTTTTCTAAGACAAGAATGCCATCTGCACCAATGCCTAAATGTCGATGACACATTTGCAAAATTTTAGATGAGGATAACGTTTGAGGAAACATGCAAATAAAATCATTACCTAAAGACTGTATTTTCATAAAAGTCATTGGATTCATATCATTTCTATACCTCTCTTTCATATAATAAAGTGAAAGGAGAACACTATGAACTACTTTTTTCGTCGTATGAATACTTTTTTATTAGGTCAGATTCTCTTCTGGCTCATGGTGATTTCTTATAAACTTTATTGTCTTTATATTTTATGACTTCTTATTTCTTTCTATGACCTATAAAAAAAGAAAGTCTTAAGACTCTCTTAAAAAATGATTTTGTTGTTTAATCATGACTTTTTTAAACCATAATACCATCAAAACTCCACGAATCATCGATGATAAACTCAATGCCCACCAAACACCATTTAATCCTAACGAAGTTGATGATAAATACATGGCTACAGGAATACGTATGGCTGTAAAGAGAATATTGATGACAGAGGGCATGAATGTCTCTCCCATTCCTGATAGTGCCCCTGTAGCTGTGATTTCAACACACATTAATAATTGTGAATATCCTAGAATTTTTAAATATCCAATGCCTTGTGATAAAATCGTTTTATCTGGGATAAAAATAGAAAAAATAGGACCTGGTAAAAAAACTAGTAAAGCTGTACATAATGTCCCCCAAACAAGCATAACGCACATAGCCACATGATACCCTTTTTTCACACGTTGTAAATTTCTAGACCCATAGTTTTGAGCAATAAAGGCATTTAAAGCAGAAGCAAAGCCATCCGCAGTCATCCATGAAATAGATTCTATTTGACTTCCAACTTTCTGTACTGCCACGGCACTATCACCCCAAGAAGCAATCATGCGTGCAATGATCATAGAAATTCCGGCAAAAACAGCATTTTGTAAAGCAGGTGGAAAACCAGTCTGACATATTTTTTGATAACAAGAAAAAGAAATGCGTTTTTTTAAAGAAATATGTTTAAAAATTATTTCATCCTCTCTAGCAATCCATAAAAACATCCCTGTAACTATCATTTGTGCCAATACGGTTGCAATACCCGCACCTGCTACTCCCATTTTAGGGATACCAGCTATTCCAAAAATAAGCACAGGATCCAACAATATATTCACAATGAGCCCCACAGTTGTCGCTACAAAGGGTGTATGAGAATTTCCCATAGCTGTAAAGAGCCCTGTAAAAGCTATATTCAAAAATGAAAATAAAATAAATCCCCCAGTAATCCATAAATAAATTTCCGCATCTGCTACAACACGATTTCCATTAAGTTTAAAGAAAGAAATCATTGCTGGTGAAAAAAAGAGACAAGCTAAACCAAATAATAAGCCAAATAAGATTGTAATTTGAAGTGTAGCTGTTGCATAGTCAATGGCATGATCTTGTTGTTTGGCACCTAAACACTGCCCTACATGCACTTGCCCACCTACTCTGGTAAGCGTCACCAAACTTGATGAAAGCCAGCTAAGCATGCCAGCAGCCCCAACAGCGGCAACAGCACCACTACCTAGCCTTCCAATCCAAATCATATCCGTCATATTATAAGCCATTTGAATCAACGACGTTGCCATGATAGGTAAAGCTAACTTCGTTAATGAAGGAAAAATAGGGCCTTGTAATAAATCAACATGTTTATTCATAAACTTCTCCTCTATAATGTATCAATTGACACTTAAAATCTTGGTAAATTGCTAATAAATAATGATGGTCACCAATTCTTTCAAGACGACCATAACGATAAATTTTATCTTGATGAAGCTGATGTTGTGCTAAAAAGTCTTGATCATGAATTATTTGATCTAATACTGCACGTCTTTGCTTGAAAGACATAGTTTCAGGATAAAAACGTTTAGGCTTGGTTTTAGATTGTCCTAAATAATCTTCCAAAAGGTAACCAAAATAAGGAAGATCTTTTTCTTTCATATAATACATCAATGCTTCAAAAAGTGTTTCACGTTGATATCTAATACGTTGATAGTGATGCTGTTCATAGAAATGTCCTAAATCTAGAAAAAAATAAAACGGAGAAACTACATGATCCATTAACTGATGCATCGTTTTTTCAAAACGTCCACTATTCCAATATTTTTCCAACATATCTTCTACAACATGGATTTCTTCAACATCTTTAGATGAAAGAACATGATGATGTAACATTTCATAAGGAGGTTCTTCTTGATAAGCATATTGATAATCTTGAGCTTGTTTTCTCAATCCAGTTCCTCTAAGTAATTTTAAAAAACCTAATTGTAATTCTTTAGCTCTAAAAGCAAAGACATCATCAAAAGATTGAGCAAATCGTTCAAAAGACTCATAAGGTAGTCCTGCAATGAGATCAAGATGTAAATCAACTTTACCGCCTTGCATCAATTGTCGAATCACAGACGACAAACGTTCAAAGTTTTGATAACGACGAATTGCTACATTTGTCGGTTCATAAGTAGACTGAATCCCTATTTCAAAGCGAAATAAACCTATGGGTGCATATTGATTAACATAATCAACAATACGTTGATCTAAAACATCTGCATTGATTTCAAATTGAAATTGTTGTCCCACTTGATGATGTTCTACAATAAACGATAAGATATCTAAAGCATATTGTGGATTGGCATTAAAACTACGATCTAAAAATTTAATTGTACGAACTTCACTTGCCATAATATCCTTTAATTGTTGATAAATGTACTCTCTGGAAAAATGACGAACACCATTTTCTAATGATGACAAACAATATTGACATTGATACGGGCAACCACGACTGGCTTCAAAATACAAAATACGATGTTTTAAATGAGGACGATCTTGTTCTAGTAAATAAGGTGAAGGTAACTTTTCAATCACACTTAAATCACATTGAACAACAGCATCTGAAAGATATAACTTTCCATTCTTTTGATAACTCACCCCAGCCAGTTGAACTTCTTGTTTTTCTTCTAAGGTTGTCAATAATCGCTCAAAGACGACTTCACCTTCTCCACTGATAACATAATCAATATTAAAATGTTCTAGAAAATGGGCAGGTTCGTAAGTCACTTCTGGACCACCTAAAATAATCATAAGTTCTGGAAGTCTTTCTTTTAACAGCGTGCATAACTGACGAACATATTCAACATTCCAAATATAGGTCGAAATCGCAAGAATATCGATATGGTCCCGAAGAACATCAAAAACAATATGTTCTAATGGATCCTTAATCGTATAATCTTTAAAATCAATATCATGTTTAGGATAGCTCGCAACATAAAGTAATCTTAAAGCCAATGCTGTATGAATATATTTTGAATTAAGTGTTATTATCCGCGATTTCATCATTTCCCTCCAAAATTCTTAAAAAACCAAGACTAATCATAGCATACTTTAAGTCAATTTAAAATAAAAACAGATATCCTAAGATACCTGTTATGATTCGAAATCGGGTATATTTCCCTCATATAAACAATATTCTTCAAAAGTCCATCCTTCGTCATGAATCTTTTTAGCTACATCTTTACCTACATAACGTACATGCCATGGTTCATGAGCAATTCCTGTAATATCCGCTTTATCATCTTCAAAACGCATGATGAATCCGTATTTATAACAATTGGATACAACCCATAAGTAATCTGTAGAATCACCAAAAACATTATATGTGCCACTTAACACACTTTGACTTGTCAAATCGATGCCTAGTCCTGTCTGATGCTCACTAGCTCCTGGTAAAGCAACATACTCGGCAGCATATTGACCACCATAAAGTTTCTCAAAAGATTCATAGGTTTCTTTTTGTTTAACATAAGAACGGTATGCACTATTAATGACAAGTTCATAACCTGCTTTTTTAGCATCATCAAACATTTCTTTCAACGCTTGAGCCGCTTCTTGTCTGACCATATAACCATTACTGTTTGGAGAAACTGGTAATCCATAATCATTAGGATCTACTAAATCACTTGGTTCATAATCACTTGGCAAATAAAATCCCTTTTTAACTAAGATATCAATATTTTCTTTATTAGCGATAGTATAAACATCATTCGTTGAATGTGTAGAGATAATAAATGGATAGTTGACAATATTTAATGCATAATTGTAGTTATTATACTGACGATAAGCCTCTTCATAATCTAACATATGAGTGAACTTAAATCCTTTTAAATTTTGGAAAGGGGAAATACGATCATACGTAATCTTATGTGTCGTAAGATACTGTAAATCATCTAATGTGGCCATTTTAACCACTGACCATAATTTCTCATTATCATATCCTAAGTTATTTAGCGTAGAAGCATAAGTATCATAACTTGTATCTATGAATTCTGTGACTTCATTAAGAGATAAATCAGGATAAAGTGCATAATATTTTTCAT
>CANPGX010000050.1 GCA_947573745.1 uncultured Erysipelotrichaceae bacterium
TGGCTACTGCAATGACCACACTTCCCTGTTCAATCAAAGCAATAGGTCCATGTTTTAATTCTCCAGCCACATAAGCATCTGCATGAACATAAGACACTTCTTTTAACTTTAATGCCCCTTCTAAAACAGCAGCATAGTCTAATGAACGTCCTATAAAATAGCAATCTTTTTGTTCCTTTAAATAATGTGCGTAGCTTTCAAAAATGGATGCATCTTTAAGTAATGACTCTATAAACTCAGGAAGTCGGTACAAATCCTGAATCAATGATACATACTGATGATTTTTAGAAAGTGATTGTCCAGCATAAATAGCGATCAACATCAATACAACCAATTGTGTCGTATAAGCTTTTGTAGAGGCCACCGCAATTTCTGGACCCGCACATGTATAAAGAACATAATCCCCTTCACGAGAAATCGTACTTCCTAATACATTCGCCACTGCAATGGTCTTAGCTTTCTTGGCTTTAGCTAATCTTAACGCTGCTAAAGTATCTGCAGTTTCACCGGATTGAGATACAAAAATACAAAGCGTATGTTCATCTACAAGGGGATCATTGTATCTAAACTCACTAGCTACTTGAACAAAAGAAGGAATACCTGTCAATTTTTCAAACATTGTCGCACCTGATAAACAAGCATGATAAGCTGTGCCACAAGCCACATAATAAACTTTATTCAATTGATGAAATTGTTCTTTCAAATCCTTAAGTTCTTCTAATTCAACATGATCTTGATAAATTCTTCCTCTTAAGGTCTCCTTAATCGCATGAGGCTGTTCATAAATTTCCTTTAACATAAAGGTATCATAACCATCTTTTTTAGCCGCCTCTTGATCATAAGGAATATGATGACTTTGTTTTTCAATGATTTCTTGTCTTAAATTGTAAAATATGATGCCAGTATCTTTTAATACAGCCATTTCACCATCTTCTAAAAAATAAACATCCTTTGTGTAATCTAGTAATGCTGGTATATCACTTGCTGCAACACTACCATCTTGACACATACCTAAAATAAGTGGACTGTCTTTCTTGGTTACATAAACTTCATGAGGGTGTTCTGTAGATAAGATGCATAAAGCATAGCTTCCTTTAATCAGTGAAACCACTTTAGAAAGCGCACTTAAAACATCTCCTTGATAATAATAGTCTAAAAGTTGAACAACGACTTCACTATCTGTTTCTGAGGCAAATGTATAGCCTTCTTTCATTAAAAAAGTTTTAAGTTCTCGATAATTTTCAATAATACCATTATGCACTAAGGAAAGTGTTTCCTTCATATTCGTATGTGGATGAGAATTTAAATGACTAGGCACACCGTGCGTTGCCCAACGCGTATGCCCAATACCCACACAACCATTCAAATCTTGCGAACTCAAAATTTCTTTTAATGCTGTCAATCGTCCTTTAGACTTAAAAGTCCTTAATTGATGTTGTTCAACAATTGTGACTCCAGCAGAATCATACCCACGATATTCTAATTTTTCTAACCCCTGTAACAAGAAAGGCAATGCACTGTTTTTACCGCAATACGCAGTAATTCCACACATATACATAACCTCCTAAGTTTATTATACGTTAGGATATCATAGATATGCCCCATGATATTTGTTCATCTATCACTAGATGTTTTTGCTCATGTCTTAGGCAGCATATATGCCTCCAAGTCATCCGCCGAATTTTCGATAAACCTGATCCTCGTCAACTCATAGAGTTCTGGCGCTTCTTTTTTTACAATAGATATCTAACGCAAGGTTTATTATACAAATGTATACTTATAAATGCAAGTTTTATCATTATTCTATTTCCGCCGACTATCTTTCATGTATTATATCTAAAATCGTTTAACTGATAGTTATCATATAAATGTACTGACTCATAAAAATCATTGGAGTGGTGTCAAATAGGTCTCTTAACTTCATATTGATAAAAAAGAAATTTAATGATCTATGAATAAATAAAAACATCCTATTTTAGGATGTTACACAACATATCTGTTAATTTAATAAATAGATTGAAAGGTTAAGATATCCAGCAAAAGTTACCCACAATAAATAAGGAAGCATCAAATATCCTGCCCATGGACAAATCTTAAAAAACTGAAACATGGTGATAAGGATAAGCACCCATAATAGCACTAACCAAATGAAAGAAAATAAATAAGCGCCAAAATTGAAAAAAATAATAGACCAACAAAAGTTAAACAAGAGTTGTATACCATAAGTTATCAAAGCTAACTGATGTGGTTCTTCATCTACAACCACTAAATATGAAGCTACTCCCATAAGAATATATAAAATAGTCCACGCTATTGGAAATAACCATGCCGGAGGAGAAAATGGAGGTTTGTTTAAGGATTGAAATGTTACCATACCATCATGCGTCAATAATGCCGATAATCCCCCTACAACAAGAGGTAATGCAATGCAAATGATGAATTTTTTCCATTGAATTTTCATATGTTCACCTCCTGAAAATAGAATCTATCATATATCATAAGATATGATATTCTTACTTCATCTATACATCAATCTATAAAAAATATCATTGATATTCAAATTTATTAGCTTAATCAATCAAATAAAGTATCCCATTTTTCTCCCATTCTAAACGCTTCAAAACACATATTTATTTGTTCAACAGTATTCTTTTCTATCCCAAGTAAGGGTAGATGATTCTCGTCAAAATACCTGTATTCAATTGTTTCGATATTTTCAATAAATTCTCCACCTATCACTGAACATAATACAAATATTTTACATACACCATAAGCATAATTGACAACATTATGTTTTCTCCAATCTTGCACTGCAATGATTTTCTGTGCTATAACATCCAGACCTGCTTCTTCTTTTACCTCTTTAATAACATTTTCAGCAACGGATAGATTGACATCACACCATCCTCCAGGAAGAGACCATGTGCCATTATTTTCGTGGACAAGCAATATTTTATCTTCTTTAAACATAGCAGCTCGAGTATCAATTTTTGGTGTCTGGTATCCATCCTCATTACAAAAAATTTGATGAACCTTTTCTAAAGGAAGACTAGAAACCAATGACATCATTTCACCTGATATATCACGAATACGTTCATATCTTTTTTTATCATATAAATCTTTACCATAAAATAAACCTGCTTGTGAAAGACTTTGTAATTCAATAATTAAATCTATCCATTTTTGTGTTTTAGCCATACGCATTATTCCCCTATATTTATATTTTTTAAATATTCATGGTATTGTTTTCGATATTGAAGTGGTGTGCATCCAATATTCTCTTTAAATACCTTACTATAATGACTTGAATTTGAAAAATGATAACGGAAAGCTATCTCCGTAATAGACAAATCGGTGTGTCTTAGTACTTCAGAAGATTTAAATATTCTTTTTTGTCTTACATATGCCATAGGTGTTAAATTTAATACTTTTTCAAAACAGCGTTGGCATTCTCTAATACTCACATCGTTATTTATAGATATTGTTGTTGTTGATATTTCATCCTCTAAATGTTCGTCAATCCAAAGTATCATTTTCTTGACTCTCTCATCAAGAAGTGGGCTTATCCTAAATTGTATTAGTTCTCCAGTTTGTAAACAATATAATAATATTTTAGACAATTGATATCTTAATAAAAATTCATATCCAAAATCTTTATTCTTACAAACATTAAATGCATGATTAAACATTTCAATATAATCATGATGACAATTTGATTTAAAAATAAAGAATGGAATTTTCGAGCTCACTAATGGTGATACATATTGTAAGTCAAATACACTTCCTGATACACCAGAAATAAATGATGGGCGAAATACAAAAGATCTATATTTAGATTCTTTAGTTTTTGAATTAAATGAATGAAGAATATTACTATTTATAAAACATCCATCACCTTTTGAAAACAGAAAATGACTCCCATGAATCTCTAATTCAACTTCTCCACTATCCAACAAAAATAATTCAAATTCACAATGCCAATGAGAATCAATTCTGTGCATTAAATAATGAGCTATATTTCCTTGATTAATGGCTATACCAAACTTTGATACTTCTTCTTCCAATATTTCTTTACCATTGGGTTGTATATTTATCAATACTGCATCTTTAATAATAGAAATGTCGTTCATTTGTTGTTTTTCCTCGCAAATATTGTATTATTAAAATATTTCTTTCGTTATAATATTATTATATACTTTCAAAGGAGAAATAAAAATGATAAAGGCTATAATTTTTGATCTTGATGGACTATTAGTGGATACAGAAATAGTATCATATGAAATATATAAGAAACTATTACTAAAATTTGGTTTTAATTTTTCTACTCAAGAATATTCTAAACATTATAGCGGGAAAACAGAGACGAGTAATATAGAACATTTAATCGATACATATTCCTTACCTTTGTCCTTAGAAGTGGGACTTGCAAAATGCTTGAAAATGGAAGAATCTATGATAGAACAAGGGGTGCCATTAAAAAAAGGTGCTAGAAATTTGCTTGAATATTTAAAAAAGAATAACTATAAAGTGGCTGTAGCCTCATCTAGCACCAAAGAAAGAGCCATAAAGTTACTAAAACAAAATCATATTCACAACCTTTTTGATGAATTTGTTTTTGCAGAAGACGTAACAAATTCTAAACCTCATCCTGAGGTATTTATAAAAGCTTATAAAAAACTTAATTGTCAGCCTAGTGAATGCATTGTTTTAGAAGACAGTGAAAATGGTATTATGGCAGCATTTAATGCCACAATTCCAGTGATTTGTGTTCCTGATATGAAATCCCCTTCTAAAATATATCTTGAAAAATGCATTGAAATTTTTCCTTCCTTATACGAAGTAATATCGTTTTTAGAAAATAAGGATTAAATTGTCTATTGTTTTCCCTAAAAGTATTGAATGTGTGTACAAGTCCAAAGCTATCCATTGTAGGATCTTTTAACTAACTTCAGTAGAAGTTAATTACACTAATAACACTTCTCAAAATCTTCTCAACAAATCATAACCACGCCTAAAAGACGTGGTATGCTCTCGCCCTTTAAGGGCATTCTGTTGTGCTAAGTTTCACTTATCGACGCCTGACAGCCACAACGCTTTTACTCGCTAGCCCTTTAAGGGCTTTTCTTTTTTGCTTCCTTTCACCGGCTCTCCCGTAAACGGGTCTATAAATTCTTTCATGCTCATCTGGTCATACAGTTTGTCTTCCTGCAATTGATTCCTTATGTATTCTTTGATTGCTTTTTCATTCTTCCCTACTGTATCTACAAAATACCCTTTTGCCCAGAAATGCCGACTCCCATATTTATACTTTAAATTCGCATGCCTATCAAATATCATCAATGTTGATTTGCTTTTTAAATATCCCATAAATTCTGCTACTGAATATTTCGGTGGTATCTCCACTAACATATGGATATGATCTGCACACGCTTCTCCTTCTATTAGCTTTATATCTGGTTTCCTATCCATCAACTGAGTTAATATTTGTACGATATCTCTTCTTAACTTATGATATATGACCATTCTTCTGTACTTTGGCACTATCACGATATGATATTTACATCGATATGATGTATGTGATAAACTATTTGTGTCTTTCATTAGACTACCTCCTCTTTATTTTGATATTTAGCTGCCAGGCCAAATATCATGATATCATGGGAGGTTTTTTTCCTCAACGCTAAAGCTAAAACCTTACCACGCGCATAGCACGTGGTATTCACTTCGTTAATAAAAAAGGGCTTCAAATCAAGCCCTCTTTCTACTATACTGTTTTAAGTTCTTTTTCCTTTTGATCATAAAGCATCCATATAGATATATGAATCAACATACTGATGATCAATATTCCTGTCCATGAATCTACCCATACCATAAATAAATCAAAGTTTTGAGTAAACAACAATAACAGAATAGATCCTAAAGATAAAGCTATACTAAAGATCTTTAACCACATTTTGTGTTCTTTTTGTGACTTCATCAATATTATCATAACAGATAAAAGTATATTTACCATCACAATGACCACATTCACTAAAGACCAACTACCATAAGCTCTCGCCAATGGAATTTCTGGTTCTTCAATCTCTACAAATTCATTTAAATTTTCTTCTGCTTGACTTAAAGGTGTTTCTGTTTCTGGGATATTTATTACCGGTGTTTCGTTGATCGTAGGTTCTGCAAGATCATTAGGTGTTTCATCGGTCATAGGACCATCAAAATCGTCAGGTGTTTCAATAGTTGGGACTTCAGGATTTTCTGAAAAACGAATCACAAAAGTTGTATCTTCTTTAATATCTAATAATTCAGTAGGTTCTTCATCCCATACACCATGACCAAATCCTTCTTGGGCTACTGCCGTTGGAATTTGAGAAGCTTGTAAATGGGCAATACCATCTACATTGAGATTCCCACTTTCATCTTTAAGTGTAATATAAACATAACGATTTCCATCTAAAACACCATTTTCAGCTTCAAAATCAACACGTACTTGATAGTAATCTGGAATACCATCCGGTCCATTTTCACCAATCATATCTGTCGCATAAAAAACACGAATAACATTTAAATCGGCATCTGAAGAGACCTTGATATCATGCTCATCTGATACTAAGACATAGTTTTTATTTCCTATATTGATTTGTTTGGCAGGATCAAGTTTAATCGTTGTTCCAAACAATGCATCTTTGTTTTTATATTCATCTATAGGTGTATCACCTAAAACACCATCATAATAATACTCTATATGATATTCAAAACGATTCAATTCATATTGATATACATAGGATGATGGGTCTGTTGGTTTAATGATATGAGGTATTGTTTTGATATCCCATTGTCCTTGTTTGTATCCATCTAAAGGTCGCATACCTACAGTAGGTAACTCCAAGATAGCTTCTCCGTATTGATCTAAGTTTCCGTTAATATCCTTAAATGTCACTACTTTTTGAATCTCTTCACTTGTTCCATCATTCCATTGTCCATTCTCTACTTTAAATGAAATAAGTGCTTGATATTGATCTGGGATACCATCTGGTCCATTTTCTCCTAACTGATCCACATCATAATAGACCTTGATAATATTTTGCGAATCGCCTACCTTAAGATCCTTATTTTCTACATGACTTAAAGCATAACCCTCTATAGAAAGTATCTCATAGGATAATGATTGTGGTATTTCACTTGTGAATGAAACCATTTTTTTCTGTGTTAAAGAATCATTTTTCACACCAG
>CANPGX010000051.1 GCA_947573745.1 uncultured Erysipelotrichaceae bacterium
AACTAGAATAGAAAAAATATAATAAGGTCGCCACTGTTTTTTAAGAGGCATCTTCACAAACTCTAATAATTGTAAATCGACATGTTCCCCAGATATCAACAAATTATCTTGTTTCATATTTTATCACCTAATTTTATTATACAATGATTTAAGTCAGTAAGATAGTATAGATAAAAAGAAGATGACTATTTCATCTTCTCTAAACATAAACGCTGATAATTTTTAGACTCCTCTATTGTCTTTTGAACCCACTCTCTTGCATAACAATCTAATTCTTGATCTGTTAAATAAGATAAATTTTTTTCAATGACAATTTTTTCTCTTTCTGGCTGAAAAACGGGCAAATGATGATGCTCTTTATATAAAGCAATCTCTTTTACTGAGTGCATCCTTTTTTCAAATAATTGTATTAATGCTTGATCAATTTGATCTATTTCATCTCTTAGTTCTTCTAAACTACGCATGATGATTTTCCTTTTCAAACGCTTCTATAATAGCTATACCACTACTCGTCCCTATTCTTTGCGCGCCTGCATCAATCATGGCTTTGCAAGTTTTCCAATCTCGGATTCCACCTGCAGCTTTAACTTTAACTGCATCCTTTACAACACTTTTCATCAATGCAACATCTTCAACAGTAGCCCCACCTGTTCCAAATCCTGTAGAAGTTTTAATATAATCAGGTCGAACTTTTAAAGCAATTTCTGAAACTGTTCTTATTTCCTCTTTTGTTAAATAACAATTTTCAAAAATGACTTTACTTGTCACATGGTGTTTTTTACAAACATCAACAATTTGACACATTTCTTCTTCAATATAAGCGATATTTCCTTGCTTTAATTCGCCAATATTAATGACATAATCAATCTCATCAGCACCTTCTTCAATCGCTTTTTTTGTTTCAAATACTTTTGTTTCAATTGTTGTTTGTCCTAATGGGAAACTAATGGCTGCTCCTACATGAACACCTGTACCCTTTAAATAAGATTTACATAAAGCAACAGGGCTAGAATTAATAGCTACCATTTTAAAATGATAATCTTTTGCTTCTTGACACAATTTTATGAAATCCTCATTTGTAGCATATGCTTTTAATAAAGTATGATCGATCATACCTGCTAATTCTTTTTTATTCATATTTATTTTATCCTTTATTTTCTTTTATCCATTGTTTCAAATATTGATACCCAGAAATAATACTATTTTGATCTTTTGCCATACACAACACCAGAACATGTTGGTATGGATCACCATCTATCATAAATGGCTTTGAACTTTTTAAACAATAACACTGATTCTCTTCAAACTGATCGCTAATTAATTTAACAATATAGTCTTTTCCATATGGATCATCCAAGCGTGTAGCACTACAGTGATTCCATTGTTTTAAATAATCCTCTAAGTTAAATGTATCTTGTACATCTTGTTCATACATTTTTGTTATAGCATGTGTAGAAAGAAGTTGATAATTTAGTTTTTCTACTGTTTTTTGGAACTCTTCTAATTGTTTTGTAGATAAAATATAATCACCACCTATCACCGTCATAGAAGGATGATGGTAAGACTTTGTTGGATCAATAATAACATGTTTTGATGCTAAATGAATACTGTCCATATCTTTCAAAGGAACAACTTCATCAACCACTAAAAGTGAATGTAAATGATCTTCTATGTTTTTAACTAGAAGTTGTGTCTTTGCATCTTCACGACAACCTATGACAACAGCATGGAGATGTTTCCTCATAAAGCTGTGCATTCCTAATTCAAAATGTAATGCTAAAAATCCTAATTCGTCATCACTGAGCCAAACGGAAAGTTCTTTTTCCAAAAGCGATTTCACATTCTTAGCCATATCATAAGCCAATGTATATTCTTGTTTAATCTGTCTTAGCATTGGATTGTAATTATATTCCTGTCCAAAATAATGAATAATCAAAGATTTCATATGATCTTTTAAAGAATGTTGCATAGTTTCATTATTTCTAAAATCTAAATGCGTTGATTGATAAATTTGTTCTAAAACTTTCGTCACCACATCATCAATCTTACTATTAGATATCATATCTTTCATCGTTGTTTGCTGATGTAATAAAATATAGCGAATTAATGAAAAAATATCTTCATCTGTGATAGTTAAGTCACACTCATCTTTAATCGTTTTAAAAATAGGTACATATATTTGATATGTTGTAATATCCAAAAGTTGTTTCCACTCATTTTCTAGCTGCAAAGCAAATCCAGCATGCTGACGATAATGTGCAACAACGGTCTTATTGGCTAAAAGCTTTAATTGTTCTACAGAGATATCTAAGTCTTGAGTAAGGTAATGATCAGTTAGTAACTGATAAACTTTTGATCTTAACGCTGTAAAATGATTAAACCCTTCTTTTTCTAAAAAATCATGATGTACTCTATGATCTTCCATTAATAAAAGAGAAAGAATCTTTCGCCTTACTTCCTCATCAGCTTGTAACAGAAGCATTTCATTTTCACATCGTTCAATCTCTAAATCTAAACTTCTAAAATAAGATTTAGCTTCCTTTAAACATTCTAAATCTTGTACTTCTGAAAGTTGTAATCCCTCTTGAACATCCTTTAGTGCTAGTCGTTTTTGACATAGTAATGAAAATATGATATACCCCACTTGCTGATCATCATGATATAGATGGTTGTTTAAACTCACGACACTGCCCCCTCAAAGATAATTTAAGGAACGTCTAATGACGCCCCTTATTTAAATTTATTCACATGTTATCATAATATCCATATCACCTTCAAGTGTTATAGACATCAAATTTGCAGGAACCAAGAAATTATCTCCAACTTGAATATCCGTACCATCAACTTTACCATTTCCTTTAACAACTGTGGCTAATAAATATTGTGTCACTGGTAAAACTGATTTTCCATGAATTTCTACCTTTTTCACCGTGAAAGATTTATTAGATATAAATGTTGTCACTTTAGCATGATCTACTGTTTCCTCTTTAGGTTCAATATGGTTTTTCATCATTTCTTGATCATAACTCATACAAGCAATAGCTTGCTCCAAATGTAATTCTCTTTCTTTTCCTTGTGCATCTTTACGATGATAATCATAAAAACGATAAGTAATATCCGTTGCTTGTTGAATTTCATAAACAACACTTCCAGCTCTTAAAGCATGAAGTAAACCGGCAGGTAAGTAAACAAAATCTCCTGTGTGCACATCCAGATGACGAATAAGTCCATTCCAATCATCTCGTGCAATGTAAGATCTCATATCTTTTTCATCTTTTGCATTATGTCCATAAACAATATTAGCGTTCTCTTTTGACTCAATAAAATACCAAGCCTCATTCTTACCTGAAGCATAGCCTATTTTTTTAGCATAATCATCATCTGGATGAATTTGAATACTCAAATCATCTTCAGGGCCAACTAAAGAAATAATAACTGGAAAACGTTCAAATGAACTATTGAATAATTCTGGATGATGATTCCATAATTCTAATAACGTTTTTCCTTCAAATTCTCCATTTGTACATACCGTAGATGCTCCTTCTTGAGCACTAAATGACCAGGATTGACCAATACCCTCAGGAAAATCATCATAATGGAAATAATCTTTAACTAATGTCTTACCCCAGATTGCTGGTCTAGCAATCGGCTTAAAAAATAATACGCTCATCTTAAACCTCCTTGTTTTAGCTAACCTTATTTTATCATTTTTTCTAGCAAATACAATCTTATCATTTCACAGATAATAATTCTTTGATTTTTCTCAAAACACCATTTTCATCATTGGTAAAATCTAACGTATACTTTGCAATTTCTTTAACTCTCGGATTGGCATTCTTCATCGCATAGCTCTCCGAAACACTCTCTAAAAGTTCTATATCATTCATCTCATCTCCAAAAGCAACACACTCTTCCCTTTTTAGATGAAACTTCTCTTGAATCATTTTCATGCCCACACCTTTATTGATTGTTTCATAAGCAATATCTGACCAAGATTCAGTCGCTGCTAAGCATTTCAATCCAGCAGGTAACTGACTCTGAATAATAGCTGCAGTCTTTTTAGCTTCTGCCTTTAAATCAAACACAGATAGCTTTAAAATATCATCATCAATATCCTCGTAATTATCCACATAACAATAATTACGATAATGTTTATGTATGGTTTCTTCTTGGGCCTGATAATCACGATGAATATAAGCACCATGACGTCCACATACGACAACCATCCAATCTAAGTGATCACGGCAAGCATTTAAAGCTTGTATATAATCTTCATTTTTCAAAATATCCAAATAAATTTCTTCATTCTTATACATGACTTTTGTAGCATTCTCACAAATATAAATAATTTCATCTTTAATCGGTTCAAAACGCTCCATTAGACATTCATATTGGTTACCTGAAGCGACACAAAAATAAATATCTCTTTTTTTCATTTCCTGATATAAATCATAAAATGAAATATCAAATGTTTTTTCACTGGTTAAAAAAGTACCATCCATATCTACTGCTATTAATCGTATCATATTTCCTCCAAAAAGGCGTTACAATTGTAACGCCTAATATCTAATTTCTATCATTTTGCCAGTTAACCCTGGATAGTTTCCAGCTTCAATTTTTGCTGTATTATCAACATGTGCGATAAACCACTTATTTGTACGCATTAAAATACCTTTAGGTAAACCTTCCAAAGGTTCATTCGTGCCTTTTGGTAGTAGAACTACTGTTTTAAAGCCTTCATCATCTACTTTACATGGCGTATAGTGCAATGTTGTTGCAAAGCATTCTACAACTGTACCCTTAGGAACATAAAAACATTCACACAATGTACCATCATACATATTTCCAACCATATCCTGGCGTTTTCCAACAACCAAAACAAAATCTTTAACTGCTAAGATCGTCTCACTACCTTGGTGATATTCTAAGCCATTTAATACCGTATTATTTCCAGCACAACTTCCTGCTTCAACAGCTAGTCCACCATATACATCAAAAGAAATTTTTTGAATAAGTTCTAATGCCTCTAATTTAGCAACACTTGGCTGATAAGCATTTCCACTTGAAGGTACCTGTATCATGTCATCTAATAGATGAAGTATCTCTTTGCTTGGATACTCATGTATAATACCATAAGCACCAAAAGCAACATCGTGAACATCACGAATGTTGTATTCAGGGTTTTTATCCTTTAAATTCTCTAATATATTTTCCATCTTATTTATTTTTTTGTCTTTCTTCAATATCTGCTAACATATCTATACGAACTTGATGTCTTCCACCTTCATATTCTCCACTTAACCAAGCATCAACAATCATCTTTGCAAGTTCTGGTCCTACAACACGTGCACCAAAAGCTAACATGTTTGTATTGTTATGTTGTCTTGACAATAATGCTGAATAAGGTTCTGAACAAGTAACACAACGAATTCCATTAACTTTATTAGCAGCTAAAGAAATACCTACACCCGTTCCACAAATAACGATACCCTTGTCTACTTCTCCACTAACAACAGCATTTGCAACAGCTTCTCCAGCTACAGGATAATTAAAACGTTCTGATGAATCAGTTCCATAGTTAACAACTTCATATCCATATTTTTCTGTAATATAAGCACTGATTTCTTTCTTTAATTCTACTGCAACATGATCATTTCCAATTCCAATTTTCATTTTATTTTCTCCTCTTTATTATAATTTTCTTAAATCTTCTACGATTTGTGAATAAGTTCTGCCTTTACCACCCTTGCCAAACATTGCTGATGTTCCAAGTACAAATCCTTCTACACCTATTTTAGAAAGCATCTCTATTTTTTCAGGTGAGCATGAGCCATCAATCACAACTTTATAACCATATTTATCCTTAGCTGCACAGAATTGCTCAAATTTTTCATTGACAAAATCAATATATTTTTGTCCTGCAAATCCAGGATTAACACTCATAACTAAAACATAATCACATAAATTTAATAAATCTTTCACAGTCTCAAAAGATGTTCCAGGATTTACTGCTATACCAGCAGCCTTTCCAGCATCCCTAATTTTTTGTAAAGTACGAGCAGGATGTAAATCTGCTTCAGGATGAATATAAATAATATCACAACCTAAATCTGCAAATTTTTCCACGTAATTTCCTGGATTCATAATCATTAAATGAGCATCAATCTTTTTACGTGTTGATTTACGAATTAATTCTACATCTTGTAATCCCATACCAAAATTAGGAACAAATTGTCCATCCATAATATCAAGATGGAAAATATCAATTCCAGCCTCGTCTAAATCTTTCACTTCTGTTTCAAGATGCGCAAAATTAGCACACATCATCGAAGGGCATAATAATTTTTCCATTGCTTCTTTTCTCCTTTTGCGTAAACGTTTTTCCAAAATAATTATTTCATTTTAAACCTTATCTGTCAACACCCATGTGCCTTTAAACAACTTAATTTTAAGTATATCCTATTCGTCGCACATCTTTTTTTATTCAACTTATAAATATTCCTTCGACTTTAAATATAGCTCATGGTATAATGTAAACTAGCATTTCTCATTTTAACGGAGGTCTCCCCATGACAAAGAAAAAGAATCTATCTATCAAAGAGATAGCACAATTATGTAACGTTTCAATAGCTACAGTATCTCGTGTGATTAATAATAGCGGACGTTTTGCACCCGAAACACAACAAAAAATTTTAAAAGTTATAGAAAAGTATGGTTATACCCCTAATATGGTCGCTAAAAGTTTAAAATCATCTACTTCTAAAACGGTTGGTGTTATTGTTCCTAGCATTGCTAATGAATGGTTTTCCAATCTTGTTCAATATATTGAAAATTTTTTCTTTGATCATGGTTATTCTGTTTTCATCTGTAATACGAGTCGTGATATTAACAAGGAAATCCAATATTTTAAAAGTTTAGATTCCAAGCTTGTTGATGGTATCATCTGTATTTCTGGCCAAGAACATCTTGCAGACAACATAGTTACTCGCGATATTCCCATTTTATGTATTGACCGTGCTCCTAATGACCAGCCTAATGCCTATGTTGTGCAATCTAATCACTATCAAGGGGGCTTTTTAGCTACAGAAGAACTTATTCTTAATGGCTGTCATGATATCCTCATTCTCTTAAGAGATCGTGCTTTATCCGTTAATCTTCAAAGATTAAATGGTTATAAAGATGCTCTAGAAAAACATCATATA
>CANPGX010000052.1 GCA_947573745.1 uncultured Erysipelotrichaceae bacterium
GATGTGGCTATGCTGCCGAAAGTTGCAAAAAATTAATTGAGCTAGCATTTTCCAATGGTGTACATAGAATATATGCAGAGTGTGACCCAAATAATGAGAGTTCATGGAAATTACTTGAAGCATTAGGATTTCAACGTGAAGCCTATTTTAAGAAAAATGTGTATTTCTGGAAAGATGAAGCTGAAAAACCCATTTGGAAAGATACATATGTGTATGCTAAACTTAATGATAACATTTAAATAATTTTCCCTACTCGATCGTATATGTTGTTTATATGAATTTATTAGGTAAGTGAACTCTTTACGAACAAGTTCACTACCAGTTTCGATTAATCCAACATTACCCCAAAAGAAAGAATTCATCAATCCAGAATCTAAAGTCATATTTCATTCTTATTTAAAAGCCTAAAGAAACATGATAAAATAAATAGAAGAAATATTTTAAGGAAAGTGAGGAAACAAGATGGCCATTACTATCAATATCTACTATCAAGGTATCAACCAAAATGCAAGAAAGTTTGCTGAAGAAATGATTTCTAGTGGTGTTGTTGAAGAAATTCGTAAGGAAGAAGGAAACCTTCGATATGAATATTTTTTCCCAATGGAAGATAAAGAAACTGTTCTTTTGATTGATAGTTGGAAAAATCAACACTCTATTGATATTCACCATGCTTCCCCAATGATGGCAAAGATTACTGAACTTCGTGAAAAATATGATTTGCATATGAAAGTTGAACGATATATATCAGATGCATCAGGCATTCCTACAACTGATCAGACTTTTATTAAGAAATAGCAAGCACTAGTAAAACTAGTGCTTTGTTCTTTAGAAGGATATTGTAATGGTTTTTGACTTCTTATATAATATATTTACCTTATAGAAAGAGAGCATACCTATGACTAAGAAATATATCTTTTTTGGAATACTTTTATATATTTGTTCATTGATATCTCCTATCAAAGCCACTTCTGAACTACAGCTTTCTGTTTCCTATGATGCAATATGTGGCGAACCAACTACCTTCACATTAAATGCTTCTGGTGGATCGGGAAACTACATGTATTATCTGGGAAATGTTACAAGAGACGGGGAAGATGGAGCATATTTTGTCGTTGATCCTAGTCAATTACCTGGTTACCAGCAAAGTAACACATTTCAATTTACTTTTTGCGCCTCTGGTCTTTACACACTTCATTTTTATGTTATGGATAAAGGTAGTCAACCTATTCAAACTAAAAGAACGATTGTTAAAGTAAAAATTAATGATCCTGCTTATCCTTCTATTGAAACGATTGCAGATCAAATCGCTGCTCAATGTCGAGCAAATTGTCAAGATGACTATGAACGTGCCTTATGGCTTCATGATTGGCTTGTCGATCATTGTCATTATGATTATGATTATCTTTATTGTGGTGCTGAAGGTGCTTTGGTGCGTGGCAAAGGAACTTGTGAATCCTATCATCGTGCTTATACCATGCTGTTAAATCGTGTTGGTATTGCTAATGGGAGAATGGAAGGTAACGGTCATGTTTGGACAGCTGTTCGCATGAATGGACAATGGTATCAAGTAGATGTTACATGGGATGATAATGATTATAGTTACCGTACTTACGAAAATTATATTTATTTTGGATTAACGGATGATTTAATGAAATTTGCCCATTCTCAACATATGCCTCATTCTGGATATGTCTCTCATAGTTTTAAGGATAATGCCCTTATACGGAGTGGTCGTATTCACCAATGGTCTGATCCAATAGAAGCTACAATACAACAACAACTCAATGCTCATCAATCCCAATTTTCTATCCCTATCAGTTCCAGTCTACCCCCTAGTTATCAATCTATTATTTATAACTTAGTAGCCTATCAACTGACAACACAATCATGGTCTACAAAAGACAACACTGTTACATTACAAGTTAATTATACGGATCAACAACTTCATTTCCTTGCAACATTCACCCCAGTTTCTCTTTCAAAACCTGAGATATCTCAACCGAGTACACCGACACCCGAAGATAAACCTTCTAAACCTGAAGTTTTACCTCAACCTGAGCCAGACAATGAGTTGAAACCATCTGTAACACCATCTACCCCTTCTAAAACAGAAGTGGGAAATACACAAATAGAAACCATCATTTCTCGTTTAGAAGAAAACACCACCAATGAATCCCCAGAATCTGTGACTACACCAACCCATATCTCATATACTGCAACAACGTTATATCCTAACCAAGCGAGTTATGAAACAACATCATCGTCTACAATTCCTTATATACTTATTTTATTGATCATCTCATTGCTTATTAAATATGGAATACAAATGTATACCAAAAGAAAGAAAACTTAATTTTTTAAGTTTTTTTCTTTACCACTACTATAAAACAATTAATTTATGGTATACTACGGATAGATATAATTATTTGGAGGTAAATATGAAAAAATTATTCGCTATTTTGCTTGCTTTTTGTTTGGTTGCTTGCTCAAGTAAAGCCCCTGATACCAAACCTACAAACATTCAAAATTCTCTTGATCTTCTTACTAATGTATGGAGTCAATACAAAGAAGAAGATAAATTTTCTGCTATGGGTGGAGACACATCTGAAGCTCATTTGACCATGGATGGTCCTGGTACTTATGATGTTTCTCTTGTCGAAGAACTCGATGCAATCCTTGGACTACCCACTGATTTAGCTAGTCAAATTGATGATGCTGCTTCTTTAATTCATATGATGAATGCTAATACATTTACTTGTGGTGCTTTCCATGTAAAAGATGCCAATGCATTGAATGATATGACAAAAACATTAAAAGATCATATTCTTGAAAGACAATGGGTCTGTGGTTTCCCAGACAAACTTGTCATCATCACAGTTGATCAATATATTGTTTCTTTCTTTGGAGAAGCAAGTATCGTTGAAACTTTTAAAACAACACTCACAGCTACATATTCTTCTGCTAGTATTGCTTACGAAGAGAATATTGCTTAATACATCTAAGGAGTCAATATAAAATATGTTATTTTCTAGTATAACTTTCTTATATTACTTTATTCCTTGTGTTGTTCTTATTTATTTCTTAGTACCAAAACGCCTAAAAAATGGCGTTTTACTATTATCTAGTCTTTTTTTCTATGCTTGGGGAGAACCAAAATATCTCTTATTAATGCTGATTTCGATTTTTCAAGGATATCTATTTGGACGTTTAATTGAGAAAAAAAGACATACACCTTGGGCTAAGATCTTCGTTTTAATGTCCATTTTTTTCAGTTTAGGAACCTTAGCTTATTACAAATATGTTGATTTTTTTATTACTAACTTTAATCATGTCTTTGGACTATCTATTCCTTTACTTCGTATCACATTACCTATTGGTATAAGCTTCTATACTTTTCAAATGCTAAGCTATATCATTGATGTTTATAAAGAAGATGTACAGGCACAAAAAAGTTTATTAAATCTTGCTACATATATTACTATGTTTCCTCAACTGATTGCAGGGCCTATTGTTCGATATAGTGATATTGAAAAACAATTAAACAATCGTCACCATTCTATAGAAGATATAGCTCTTGGTTTACGTTTATTTTTAGTTGGTCTTTCCAAAAAAATTCTTCTAGCCAATGTATTAGGTGAACTTGTGGTTATTTTTAAATCCACACAACAAACGACAGTTTTATTCTATTGGTTATACGCTATTGCGTTTACTTTACAAATTTATTTTGACTTCTCTGGATATAGTGACATGGCTATTGGATTAGGACATATTTTCGGTTTTCATTTTCCTAAGAATTTTGATTATCCATATATTTCAAAAAGTATCACAGAATTTTGGCGTCGATGGCATATATCTTTAGGATCATGGTTTAGAGATTACCTTTATATTCCTTTAGGCGGAAATAGAGTGAGTAAAGGAAGATGGCTTTTTAATATTCTTATTGTTTGGATGGCCACTGGTTTTTGGCATGGTGCAAACTGGAACTTTATTCTTTGGGGATTATTTTTTGCTATCTTACTCATGATTGAAAAGTTATGGTTATTACCTTATTTAAAAAAGTATTCAGTTATAAGTCATATTTATGTCCTATTACTCATCACTGTGAGTTTTATGATCTTTGATGCTACGTCTCTATCAGAGATTGTTAGTGCACTTCAATCTATGTTTCATTTATCATCTATTCCCTTATTCAATGATGCATCCATTTATTATTTAAAAAGCTATTTCCTTATTTTTATGATAGCTATCATCGCTTCTACACCTATTCCAAAAAAGATAGCTCTTTATATAGAAGAAAAACATCCTACATGGACTTGTATTCTTGAGCCTTTGTTCTTTTTAGGACTTCTGGTGATTTGTACAGCTTATTTGGTAGATGGTTCTTTTAATCCATTCTTATATTTTAGATTTTAAGGAGGCTTAAAATGAAACAACGACATTACATACTCATAACCATTCTTTCCTTATGGATCGTTACTTTCACTAGTTGGCAAATAATCATGCCATCGCAAGATGTATCATTATCGGAAAGACGATCCCTAGCAAAGTTTCCTTCTCTTACCACAAAAACATTAGTTTCTGGCCAATTTATGTCTTCTTTTGAAACTTATACGCTAGATCAATTTCCTGCAAGAGATACTTTTCGTGCTCTAAAATCATGGATGTCACTCCATTTACTGCACCAAAAAGATTCAAATCTTCTCTTTACCAAAGGAAAATATATTTCTAAAATAGATTATCCTTTAAATGAGTCATCTATTGATTATGTAACACAACGTTTTCAATTTTTATATAATCAATATTTTTCATCTCATGATATGAATATCTATTTATCGATTATTCCAGACAAAAATTATTTTATGTCTTCTGATATTTTAAAACCAGATTATCAAAGACTTGTCCAAATGATGCAAGAAAAAATGAATTTTTCGCAATATATTGATCTTTTTCCTTTATTAAAATTATCTGATTATTATTATACTGACACACATTGGAAACAAGAAAATCTTATCGATATTGCAAGATATATTGCTGATGAAATGAATGTTTCTTTAAATTATACTTATGAAACAAAACTTGTTGAACACCCTTTTTATGGTGTTTATCGTGGTCAACTGGCTTTGCCCGATTTTTCAGATCAGTTCTATTATCTTTATCATTCAGATTTTGATGATTATCGTGTTTTCGATTACGAAACGCAAAAGACCATACCAGTATATGATTTTGAAAAACTTAATGGTTCTGACTTTTATGAATTTTTCTTATCGGGATCAAAATCTTTATTGACCATAGAGAATCCTCATGCTAAAACATCTAAAGAACTTATTGTTTTCAGAGATTCCTTTGGAAGTAGTCTTATTCCTTTACTTTGTGAGGGTTATGCGAAAGTCACGGCTATAGATATTCGTTATCTTTCCCCTCATATTCTTGATCAATTTATCACTTTTGAAAATCAAGATATCCTTTTTCTCTATAGTACACTTGTTTTAAATCATAGTGAAACTATCAAATAATATACTTTTTATAACTACATGTCATTTGCATGTAGTTTTTTTCTTATTTAAATCAGCTTTTTAAAAGAAAAAGAGATCTTCGCTAAGATCTCCTTTATTCTTCTTCAAACAAACACGCCCCTTGACTTTCTATAACCTTTTTATACCAATAAAAAGAGTCTTTACGATAGCGTTGATAAGTTCCCTTACCATAGTCATCAACATCTACATAAATATATCCATATCTCTTACTCATTTGTTTCGTTGATTCTGATACTAAGTCAATACAACCCCAAGAAGTATATCCCATCAACTCAACACCGTCTTCTTCTATTGCCTTATACATTTCTTTAAAATGAAGTTTTAAATATTCAATACGATATGGATCATGTACACAACCATCTTTTTCTAAAACATCTTTTGCTCCTAAACCATTTTCCACAATAAACAATGGTTTACGATAGCGATCATATAAATCAACTAAAGATATTCTTAAGCCTACAGGATCTATTTGCCATCCCCAGTCACTGGCTTTAAGATAAGGATTTTTTGCAGCTGTGATAGTATTACCTGCTGTCATTTCTACATTCTGTATATCAGCAACAGCACAATTTGAACTGTAATAGCTAAATGAGATAAAATCTACTGGATATTGTTTCATCACTTCCAGATCAGATTTTTCCATTTTAATATTTAAATGATGATTTTTAAATCGCGCTAATAAATAAGCTGGGTACTCTCCAAATACCTGTGTATCACTATAGCAATATGTACTTCGCATCATTTGCTGTGCTTCCAATACATCTTCTGGTTTACATGTATAAGGATAATATGTTAGCTTCGTCAACATACACCCCACCTTTGAATGAGGTATGGTTTCATGAACTATTTTTGTTGCGAGTGCACTGGCAACAAATTGATGATGCATTGCTTGAAAAATAACTTCTTCAAACTGTTCTTCTTTAAAGTGGTCTCTCACTAACCCACCTGTTGTAAAAGGATGACGTATCATACTATCTACTTCATTAAAAGTTAACCAATATTTAACCTTATCTTTATAACGCTTACTAATAGTTCGAACATATCTTTCAAAGAAAGTGATGGCTTCACGACTATACCATCCATCATATTTTAATACCAGATTCAATGGTGGTTCATAGTGCGACATGGTCACCAAAGGTTCAATGCCATACTTTCGACACTCATCAAAAACTTTATCATAGAAAGCTAATCCTTCTTCATTAGGCTCTAAATCATCACCATGAGGATAAATTCTTGACCATGCGATAGACATTCTAAAACATTTAAATCCCATTTCCGCCATCAATGCAATATCCTCTTGGTAATGGTGATAAAAATCAGAACCATGCCTTTTCGGATAATAAACCGTGTCATCTGTTTTTAAAGCTTCTTCAATATCAGCTGATGTGATTTCATTATGTGCTTTATAATCTAAAACATCGGTTTTATCATGCATTTTCGCAACATCACTGACACTGAGTCCTTTGCCACCTTCATTCCATGCTCCTTCAATTTGGTTCGCCGCTGTGGCACCACCCCATAAAAAATCTTTAGGAAACTTCTTCATCTATCTTAACCTCCATTTTTATTTAACTATATATCATAACCACGCCTAAAAGACGTGGTATGCTCTCGCCCTTTAAGGGCATTCT
>CANPGX010000053.1 GCA_947573745.1 uncultured Erysipelotrichaceae bacterium
CTTGTTCAACTAAAGTTTGACCTTTTGTTTCTAAGAATTTAGCTAAAGAATGGCGCATAAAAGATGATTGATCATAGTTCCATCCAGGATATTCAGCTCCACGTTCTATTGTTGCTCCAAATAATGAAGCAATCTCATCAATAGTAACATAGAGATCATCAATCGCACTCTTCATTGGACTACGGATAGAGAAATAGACATTCAATGCCACATTTTCAACACGAACAACCCCCATATTTAAAGAAACCGTCGTCAGTCCCTCAATAGCCATACTTTTTGCTTTAAAACCACTAGGTAATAAATACATCATTTTGATGATATCTTTAGAACAATGTGGACACATGGCATGATTTCTTGGTGTTTCATTTTCCACTGTTGTTTCAATACCAGCATCACTAAATTCTAATTCTTCTTTTAGAGCTTCTAAAACACGTTGATTCACTGATTTTAAAGTCTCTAATGAACTTTGTGAAGCAAAAACAACAACACATTCTCTAGGAATAGCATTTTCTTTTAAGCCACCGACAACATCGACTAATTGAATATCTAATCCTTCGCGAATCATTTCATTTAAAATTCTAAAGGCAATCTTGTTGGCATTACCTCTTTCTAAATGGATACATCCTCCTGAATGACCTCCTAGAAGTCCTTTAACTTCCAGTCGATAACAAGCCTTTGTATTTTCGACGATCTTCACAGGACGTGTTAAGGCAACACGACAGCCACCTGATGATGAAATACATGTTTCTACTTCTCCACCACCATCTAAACCAATCATTCTGGTAGCTTTAAAATATTCTTTTTTCAGATGACTGGCACCAAAAAGTCCTACTTCTTCTTGCACTGTAAAAACACATTCTAAAGCTGGATGTTTCAATGTATCATCTTCTAAAATCGATAACATATAAGCCACAGCTACACCATCATCAGCGCCTAAAGTTGTGCCTCTTGCTTTTAAGAATCCATCTTCAATATAAAGATCTAATGGATCCTTATCAAAATCATGATCACAATCATTATTCTTTTCACAAACCATATCCATATGACCTTGGAGCATTAATACTGGATGATCCTCATATCCTACAGTTGCATCTTTATACATGATGACGTTATTCATATCATCTCTAACATAACGTAAATGATGTTCCTTTGCAAAATTTTCTAAATAATCTGCAATAGCTTCCTCATGAAATGAACCATGTGGAAATTGACAAATAGCTTCAAAATAACAATGATATGGTTTTGTCATATCTAATACTGCCATAATCTTTTCCCCCTTTTTTCTCTATTATAGCGTTTCTTACTTTAAAGTCAAAAGACTCCTTCTATTTTATGGTAAAATATTTAAATAATGCTGGACCGTTGAAGCAACACCTTCTTCATCATTAGATAGACAATGATAAGTTGTCTTAGCATAAACCTGAGGTAATGCGTTTTGCATACTGTAACCATAGGTTACTTTTTCTAACATGGATAGGTCATTTTCTCCATCACCAAAAACAAGGACTTCATCTTTTTGGATATCATAACGTGTCATTAATACTTCTAAAGCACGCCCTTTATTGACATGTTTGGGCATAATTTCTACCCATCTAGGATTCAGTTGCAATACTTCATATTCTTGTTCTAATCTTTTTCTAAGATGCGGTAAAACCAATGATAGCCAACTTCCTAATTGTGCATAACAAACTTTATTGACATCTTTTGAAAAGGGATAACGCCATTGATGGGTTATTTGATGTTGCCTGAAATCACCTTCAAAACCACGATGCATACTTCTTTTAGTTAATTTAAAGTAAAAATATTTCAAATAATATAACCATGATGGCGTATAATCAATGACCTGCTCATAAGACATACAAATCGCTTCTAAGGCATACCTACGTCCTATTTTTAAAAGTTCTTGTGCTTTTTCTTGCGAAATCGTCTCAAAAGCCAACCTATCATTTTTTTCAAAATCATCAATCGTTTGACCATTTAGACCAATGATAGCCCCCTGATATTTTTCTATTTCTAACATTTTTGCATATTGTTTTAAATTATCACGATTTCTTCCTGATGCTAAAACTAACTTCATCCCCTGTCGTTGAGCATCCTGAAGGACACGTATGGTATTTTCTGTTAAGCGATGTTTGGAATTTAATAATGTTCCATCCATATCACTGACGATCATTTTAATTGTCATGTTTATTCCCCCATGCATTTTATTCTAACATAAATTCATTTTATCTTCATCATCAAAAAAAGCTACCTAAGTAGCTAATTTGCAACACGATGATGGAAACCACGTGTTTTTTCATCCACTAATTTAAATGTATACCCTTCTCTTTGGAACCATTCAATGATACGTGGCAATGCTTTAACACTTTCTTCACAACCAAAACCATCATGCATCAACACCATCACTTCAGAAACGCCTGAAGATTGCGAAATCGTTTGATTAACATAAAAATCTGCATTCTTATAAGAGCCACCATCACCAATGGAAACATTCCAGTCATAAAAGAAATAACCTTTTTCCATCACATCATTAGATAAGAAACTCATGATACCCTCTGTATAATTCTTGCTGACAGTATTAGAACTACCACCTGGAAAACGAATGATCCGTGGAACATATCCAATCAAACCTTCAACCATTTCCCCTATAGCTTCTAAATCATTATAATAAGCTTCGATAGAACTATAAACCTGTTTATATTGATGACAATAGGTATGTAAACCAATACGATGTCCTTTATCATGTGCCTCTTTGATCAAACTACGATAATCACTGCCATTCCCGGTGACAAAGAAAGTCGCTTTAACGCCATAAGCATCTAAAATATCCAAGACCTTTCTTGTATTCGCTGAAGGTCCATCATCTATTGTTAGGTAAACTACTTTTCCTTCACTCTTGACTTTAGGTTTCACATGAATTTTACAAGTTTCAATCTTTTCATTGCCTTTTTCATCTCTGGCAATATAACGAATCGTGTACTCACCCACTTTTTGACTATCAAAACCACCATCATCTATTTCTAAATGTGGATTTTCATCACGATTATCTTTCACAGAAATGCCTGTCATTAAATCAAATTTTTCATATTGGTCAATGGTACGATCTTTCACACCAGTAATTTCTGGAGCCAAAAGATCTGGCTCAATAATATGTAAAATCGTCCGCTTTTTCGTCTTATTTTGACTTTCATCTTCCACAACAATCTCTACTTCTATATCACCTAATAAAGAAAAATCGTATTCTTCGGCGAAATAAACTTTTGTTTCTGAATCATCGATAATATTTTCCACCATCGTCGAAGCTTCAATTTCTTGATTCTGTTCAATCGTCTTTTCCACAACATCAAATTCAGGAGCTATTTTATCTACAACATGAATCACATAAGAAAAACACTGGTGTGTATCTTTATGATCAAATTCAACAGTATAATCACCGACTTTAGCATAATTAATATCTGCCTTCAAAATATAATCTTCTATATTAGATCGATAATAAGATTTAATATTATCTTTGACTTCATAGGCATGATTCAGTTCTACTTCTACCACCTGTTTTTCAAAAACCATTTTGGGTAACTGTTGTTGGTGATAGACATAACTGCCTACAGCGATAATGACTAAAATAAAACATGCTATGATCCCATACAATTTGACATTTTTCTTCATGATTCGTCAACTCCTGTATAGGCATTATAGCACATTTTTAACATGTCTTATACATATTTACTTTAAATTTTTTTAACTCAAAAAACTTTATTTAGAGGAAGAAGAGATCTCCTTTAACAAGGCTGTGGCATCATCAAAACCTAATTCAGAAGCTTTTTTCAACCACTTAATTGCCTCTTTTTCATCTTTCTCTATTCCTTTTCCATGATATAGACAATAACCATAAGGATAAAACGCTTCTGGTTGATGATAAGAAGCTGCTTTTTGAAAATATTGCGCCGCTAAACGATCATCTTTTTCAACACCGATACCTTCTACATAGCATTTTGCCATATAATAATAAGCTAAAGGATACTGAAAGCTAGATGCTCTTTGATACCAATAAAAAGCCTGATCACTATCTTGCTTTGTTCCTTTTCCTCGTTCATACAACGTTCCTAGATAGCACATCGCATAAGGGTATTGTAGTAAAGCCCCTTGCATGAAATAATCAAAGCCTCTAACATCATCTTGTTGCACACCGATACCATGAATATAGCAATAACCTAAGCAAAATAAAGCCCGTGGATGATGATAAAAAGCAGAACGCTCGTAATATTCTAGCATTTTTTTATAGTCAATATCACATCCAATTCCCTTTTCATAGCAATAACCGACATTACATAAGGCTCTAGGATCATTAAGATCGGCAGCTCTTAAATAGAGACTCAAAGCATGAACTTTATCTTCTTGAACGCCATGTCCAGCTTCATAACAATAACCCAGATTACAAATAGCGCTTGGATAATCTTTTTCACTGGCCTGTCGATAATAAGCAACAGCTTTTTCATAATCCCTATCCATCCCTTCGCCACTTTCATACATATAACCTAAATTACATAAGGCTCTAGGTTCTCCTTGTTTAGCGGCCATTTCATAATACATGCGTGCCTTCTGATAATCTCTATCAACACCTAACCCTACTTCATAACAATAGCCTAGATTACATTGTGCTTTAGCATACCCTTGATCACTGGCCAACTGATAATAATAAATAGCTTGATCTAGATCCTTTTCAACACCTTCTCCAGCCTCATAACAGTAACCTAAATTACATTGAGCATAAGGATCATTTAATGAGGCTCCTTTTTGATACCAATAAGCACTTTGAACATAATCTTGTGTAATCTCTTTGCCTTCATCATAGAGTCTTGCCAAACGATGGATCGAACGTAAATCATTTTGTTTGGCGGCTTCCATATAAAAGTGCACAGCTTGATGGATATCCTTTTCTACTCCAATGCCCTTTTCATAACAATAAGCTAAATTACTTTGCGCACTGGATAAATGACCTTCTGCTGCCATTTTATACCACATAACAGCTTGACTTTCATCTTGATCAACACCTAAACCATTTTCATAACAATAACCTAAAGCACATTGTGCTAAAGGATAACCATGATCTGCTGCTTGATGATAGTATTCTATGGCCTGTTCTAAATCTTGTTCGACCCCTCTTCCTTCTTCATAACAAGATCCCACATTATACAAACCACGTTCATCTTCTAAAAGGGCAGCTTCTAAATAATACTGAAAAGCCTTGCCATCATCGATGGATGTGCCTATCCCCTTTTCATAACAATAGCCGACATTACACAAAGCTCTTGGATGCCCATTTTGAGCACTTTTCATATACCATTCAAAAGCAATCTCCTCATCTTTCGATGTTCCTTCTCCTACTTCAAAGCAATATCCTAAATTACACATCGCTTCTAAGTTTCCCAGTTCACTCGCTTCTTTAAAATACTGAAAAGCCTTGACATCATCTTTTTCCACTTCTTTACCAAAGTAATAATCTAATCCCAACTCATTAAGATACTGTGCTTGTTCAACATTATCTATTGGAATATCTAAATCAATGGAATAACGATTAGGAAACTTCAATTGCACAAAAAGATACCAACCTATCCATTGTTCATTCTGATAAACTTTCTTGAGCTCTTCATTAAAAATAACTTGTGTCTCCTTCACATGATAAGCATCTTTAACCTTCTTGAACATCACATCAGGATCATCCTCACTAGCAATAAAGATCATTTCCAAAGCGCTATAAAAAAAAGGATGTGTTTGCGTGTTTTTAATGAGAAACTCCTGTCCAAAAGATCCTTTATTTAATATTTGATCCACATACCAACTATTAAAAAAAGGCTCATAAAATGTATATTGTTTCATGATTTTCTCCCTTATTTTAAGATAGCCATAAAGCGACAATCAATCCAATGATTAATCCAGCAACTACTTCAATAAATGAATGACCAAAAACGACTGGAATCTTCTCTATTTTAGCAGGAGATGATGATTCGATATGATCAACAATTTCATTAATCTTCTCCCCCTGGATACCTACCGAACGTCTGACATTCATCGCATCATACATAATGATGCATGAAAAAATAACACAGATGGCAAAAGTAGATGAACTTATTCCTTCCAAAAGTCCTATTTTTAATGTGATTGAACTCACTAACGCTGTATGTGAACTTGGCATTCCTCCAGAAGCAACCAAAGACGGAAAATCCAATGTCTTCTTTTGAATCGAACATAGTATAAATTTTGTGATTTGTGCGATAAACCATGCTATAAAAGCAGTTTTTAAAAAAACGAATGTCATTTGATACCTACCTCCATTTTGCACGGATAATATTATATCATGAATTAGACAAAATAAAAAAGAAAATAAGAGAAATTCTCCTATTTTCTTGTTGTTTCAATTAACTTTTGGGATACTTCATAAGGTGCTTCTTCATAACCCAAGAACGTCATTTCAAAGTAACTACGTCCTTGTGATAATGATCTTAAATCAATGGCATAGTTAACCATTTCTGACATAGGCACTTCTGCTTCCACTTCAACCTCCCCATTAGGTAAATGATTCATCCCTAAGACACGTCCACGACGCTTAGAAAAATCTGACATGATATCGCCAGTATAATCATCATTGGTCGTCACAACCACTTTCATATAAGGCTCTAAAAGAACAGGTTTTGCTTTTGGTAAACCCTCTTTATAGGCAATAGCTGTGGCTAATTTAAAGGCCATCTCACTAGAATCCACATCATGATAAGATCCATCAATCAAAGTCGCCTTTAATCCTACCATTGGATAACCTGCCAACACTCCTTTTTGGCAACATTCTTGTAATCCTTTCTCAACAGCTGGAAAATAATTTTTAGGGACTGCACCACCGAAGACCTTTTCTTCAAAAACATAAGTTGTATTCAAATCTCCTGATGGTTCAAAGGTGATTTCAACATCTCCATATTGTCCATGACCACCCGATTGTTTTTTGTGTTTTCCACGTACCGTCGTCTGTCCTTTGATCGTTTCACGATAAGGTAAAA